>PMIV01000286.1:4685-5169 GCA_003158355.1 Anaerolineaceae bacterium | reverse complement strand
ATGGGGAGGTGGTCGGCATCGATGCGTCACGCGGCATGATTGAGGCGGCTCGATCGAAGGAGCGGAAAAACCTGCGGTTTCTCCTGATGGACATCAACGAGCTGAACTACGTCGAGCAGTTCGATGTCGTGTTCTCCAACGCCACCCTGCACTGGGTCAAAGATCAAAATGCCGTGCTCCGCGGCGTGCACGCCTGCCTCAATCCGCACGGCAGATTGCTCTTCCAGTTGGGCGGGCGCGGCAACGCTGCCGACATCATGGCCGTCATCACCCGACTGATCACCCAGCCCCACTGGGCCCCTTATTTTACGGATTTCACCCCGCCTTACAATTTTTGTGGAGATCAGGAATATAGCTCCTGGCTGCGCGCCGCCCGCTTCCGCCCCCTGCGGGTCGAACTGATCCAAAAGGACATGACCCACCCCAACCCCGCCGGTCTGTTGGGCTGGCTGCGCACCACCTGGTTCCCCTATACCGACCGTCT
>PMIV01000286.1:0-4657 GCA_003158355.1 Anaerolineaceae bacterium | reverse complement strand
GGTGTGCTCGCTTTTGAGCGCACCACCTTCAGCCAATGAACATTTCAATAATTCGTTATATTCGTGTAATTTGTGGATAAAGCTTGTATAAGTAATAATCTTGACAAGTAACTAGTCCATGTGAACCCAAAAACCATTTTAAAGATGATTTATATAAATATATCCCGGGTGAGATTGCTTCGACCCGAAGTACATGGGTCTCGCAACAACTGTGGATAGGGTTGCGTTCGCCTTTACGCGTACCACTCCAAACATCATTCCGCCAATCCGCATTTCAACAATTCGTGAGATTCGTGTAATTTGTGGATAACCTTGACAAAATAGAACGTATGTACTATTATACAAATGTAATTACTCTCACAAGTGGTTTTCTCCGCGTTTCCGCGGACGCCTGCCCCGGTATTATCCGGGCCGCGAGAAAAATGTTTTTGGGTCAAAAATATTTATGAAATGCCGAACTATGAATTATTGATCTGCACCCCGATTCGTTTTTATTCGTTTTCCATTTTTCCTCAAAACGAATAAAAAGAGGAATTGTTTCGAATTGTTTTTTTCGATTCAATTCAACCCTGGCCTATAATTAACCCATGCCCTCCCCTGCTTACCCCGCCGTTGAACCCACCGTCCTGCTCGCCGTGGCCGCCCGCCTGTTGGGCAAAAAACGCTCTTTTCGTGCCGACGCCCTGCGCCTGTGTGCGTCCGTCACCCCGCCCATCCGTTATCTTGGCCTGGAGCACCTGCCCGCGCGCGGCCCGCTCCTCCTCACCGCCAACCACTACTCCCGCCCCGGCTTTTCCACGGCCTGGATCGCCCTCGGCATCAGCGTTGCCCTGCCCGTGGAGGTAACCTGGGTCATGTCGGATGAGTGGCTCTTTGAGGGCAATCCCTTTGCCTTCCTGCTGCGTCCGGCCATGCGCTTTGTCTTACGCGGCATCAATGATGCCTACGGTTTTCTGCCCATGCCCACCATGGTTCCGGGCTACTCCACCCCGCAGCAGCGCGCTGCCCCCGTGCGCAGCGTTATCCAGCATCTGCGTTCCCGGCCCGATCTCGTCCTCGGCCTCACCCCCGAAGGCATGGATACCGCCGACGGCCGTCTGGGCCTGCCCCCTGCCGGCGCCGGAAAATTCATCCGCTATCTGCAGCAGCAGGGTCTGCCCATTCTCCCGGTCGGAGTGTGTGAAAAAGGCGGCCAACTGCAAATCCATTTTGGCGAGAGCTACGTCCTCCCCCCGCCAGCCGCCTCCGGCGATGCCGACCTGGCAGTACGACAGATGGTGATGGAACGCATCCGCGTATTGCTCAGTTAGCGAATCGTTTATTTTTTGGTCTCAGTGTATGTGTCCACCAGCGTATTGTGGTGGTTATAAAATGCGAAGGTAAGCTGCTGCGGTGTGGCCGTTACCAGCATCGCCCCGTAGGTGGCGTTGTAGCGCACGATGCTTTCTGCCACCGGAGTGTTGAAATCATAGATCTCTCCCCCACCCAGCCCGTTCACGATATACGGAATGCCGTCCACGCTCAACCGCTCGTAACTGTGATCGTGCCCCGAAAACACCACGTTGGCGCCCCAGGCAGCGAAAGGCCAGCGCATGTAGCCGATGGAACCGTGGTAGCCCGAGGAATACGGCGGATAGTGGAAGTAAACCACATTCCAGGTGCTGACCGAAGCCGCCAACCCTGCCTTCAACCACTGCGCCTGCTTTGAATTGCTGTCCGTGCCATCCGGCTCATTGCCGTCGCTGTCCAGTGCGAAAAAGTGCACCGGTCCGCGTACAAAATCGTAATAGCGCTCATTGCCTGGCAATTGCAGATAATCCAGGTAGGGCTGCGCACCAGTGGTATACCAGTCGTGGTTGCCCAGCGTGGGGAAGAATCGGTTCTCGGCCGCCCCGGCGCCATAGCTGCCGGAGTACGGGTAGATGTAATCGTGATAAAACTGGCCGAGGTGGGCATCGATTGTGTCCTCCGCTCCCAACGGATAATTGTTATCGCCCACGGTGATGATGATATCCGGATTCCAGCCGTGCACCATCTTGGCCACGCTGGCTTCATTCAAGTCACCGCTGCCGAAATCACCGATCACGGCAAAGCGGATCTCGGCCGGTGCTGCAGTGGACGTGATGGTAGACTGGGGTGTGTTTGTCTGTGTTGCCTGTGCTGTGAACGTGGCAGCGCTCAAGGAAAGCACAGGGACATTGGCCGTTGCCCCTGCCGGGCTCGCCGCGCTGGCGGGTTGGCAGGCTGCCAGCAGCAGCATGCAGATCAGGCAAATATTTATTGCTGTGCTTTTTTTCAACATGAGAAAAACCTTTTTCAATCCACTTCTGGCAAATCCTCTTTTAATTATAAGGACATCGTCTTTAAATGGGTCACCCGGTTTATCCCCCCGCAATCACTCGACCGATGCCTCGTTAATTTAAGGGAAGCGCCGATTTTTGTTTTTCGCTGGCCGTGATAGAATCAAAATATTTCACCATATAGGAGAGGAAATATCATGAAACATACATCTTACAAATCCATTTTTGCGCTGGCCGCCCTTCTGCTCAGCGCAACCCTGCTTCTTTCCGCCTGTGGTTCCGGCAGTGAGACCCCCGCACAGGGGTCGGCTTCCACCAATTCTGCCTCAGATACTACTGCCGCTACTTCCGCACCGGCCGCTTCTGCTGATTGCCCGGTTGGAAGTTGGAATCTTTCTGATTTCTCCGCGTACATGAACTCCATCGAACAGAACATGTCCAATAGCAGCAACGCCTCGGTTACCGTCACCAGCGGTGATTTTACCGGCTCAGCTGTTTTTACCTTCAATGCCGATAAAACCACCACACTCAAAACAGATAATTTTGTGCAGAAATTAACCATCAGCACCGAGGTCTCCGGTCAGAAGCTGGACATTCCCATCACCCTCAGCATCAACGGCACCTCATCCGGCAAATATAGCCTGGACGGTGACAAGATGACTTTCAGCGATCAAGATAAAGGCGATATGGTCATCACCGTGGAGACGAGCGGCAATTCTTCGACTGTTGACCAGAGCCTGCTGGGCGAACCTGGTACCCTCAAACTTTACCAGTATGCCTGCCCCAGTGCCGACACGCTCACCCTCAAAGTGGTCGCTGTCAAAAGCATGGACCTGGCTCCGCTCACCCTTACCCGTATCAAATAAGCGTCTGTAATAAGCATCGAAAGCCGGTATGGAAAATAATCGTACCGGCTTTTTGTCCCTGTCCGCGACTGATTTCGCGGTGGTAAAATCGAGGGAGATCAAATTCCAAATAAGGAAACGCTATGAATGCATCAGATGTGCAGCCGCTGGTTGAAGTCACCCGGGGTGCCATTGTGGAGTCGATCCATTTTGGCAGTTTTGTCGTGGTGGAAAGTTCAGGCAGGGTGTCGGCTGCGCTGGGAAACCCGGAGACGGTCGCCTACCTGCGTTCTTCGGCCAAACCTTTTCAGGCATTGCCCTTTGTGGAGCGCGGCGGCGTGGAGCGTTTTAGCCTGACCGACCGCGAGCTGGCGATCCTGTGCGCCTCGCATCACGGTACCGATGCCCATGTGCAAGTGCTGCAAAGCATCCACCGCAAACTCGGCATCAACGCCAACGACCTGCTTTGTGGCATGCACACCCCCGAAGACGTGGAAACCGCTGAACGCATGTTTAAAAACGGTGAGGCCAACTCCCCGCTGCGCCATAACTGCTCGGGTAAACACACCGGTATGATCGCCCAGGCCCTGCTGCGCGGGCTTTGCATCGAAGAATATATTCACCCCACCCACCCGGTTCAGCAGGCCATCTTCCAGACCTTCAGCCAGATGACCGGCATCCCGGTATCCCAGATGCCGATGGGGACTGACGGCTGTTCCGCGCCTGTTTTTGCTGTGCCCATGCGCGCAGCGGCCTGGGCTTACGCACAGTTGGCCGATCCCTCCGCGCTGCCCGAACCGCGGCGCGCCGCCCTGATGCACATCTTCCGCGCCATGACGGCCAATCCGGATATGATCGCCGGGCCGGGTGCTTTTGACACTGAGCTGATGAGTGTTGCTGCCGGTAAGATCCTCAGCAAGTCCGGTGCCGAGGGATATCAAGCCCTCGCTGTTTTACCCGGCGCCTGCGGCCAGGGCAGCCCCGCTTACGGCATCACCATCAAGATCGCCGACGGCGATCTTTCACAGCGGGACCGCGAAGTTCACGCGAACCATATCGCCAACGACAGCGGCGGACGCGCCCGTACCACAGTAGCCATCGAGTTATTGCGTCAGTTGGGCGCACTTTCGCCGGAACAATTGGCTGAACTCAAGGGGTATGACTGCCGTCCGCAGTACAACTGGCGCCACATCCAGGTAGGCGAGATTCGGCCAACCTTCAAGTTGACCTTATCCTAAAATTATTTGCACCCTACCTTAGACTTAAAACAAAAAACGCCCTTTAATAAGGGCGCTCGTTTGTGAATAAACAGATTAGCTAAAGAGAATGGTGATCACGACAACCACAACAGCCACACCCAAAACGATCAAGCCTGTCCTTAAGGCCTCTTTAAATTCTGGTCGATCAGTCGGTTTCATTTTTTGTTCGTCCATGAATCATTCCTTTTCTAAATGGAATTAATTTTTTTATTTATCAATATCTTACTTTTCTTCAATGAACGAGCATAGTTAC
>PMIV01000008.1 GCA_003158355.1 Anaerolineaceae bacterium | reverse complement strand
TATAAAATGGAAGATCATCACTCCGCCAACCGGGGAATATTATCTGCCAGCAGAGGCTACGCTGACCCGGAAGTAAGATATTAAGTGAACGAACAATTTGTAAAAGATGGTGGCTTACCCAGCCGCCATCTTTGGTCTTAATGACTACAAAATAGTTCCAAAAAATACTATCGCGGAGGCGGGATCAAAGTTGGTGTAGGCAGTTGCACACAGGCACAGGCTGCCTGGCTCCAGGCCCAGCCCACACGGCATCTTCTGATCAATATCGGACAAGAGGTTACGACCGTTGTGGGCGCATTGGTTGGCACAAGGGTTGGGGTGGCGGTGGGTTTTACCACCACACACAAATTGGCCAGTTGACCCTCCTTGGGCTTTTGACCAAAGATCCAACTGCACGAATTATCTAAATTCCAGGCAGAAGCGTCTTGTTCATGGTCTACGATCTCAAATTTATCCGGTGCGAGGTTTGCCAGACCCGTCCAGGCCCACCAGCCAAATACTTTGGGGTTGCTGAGCAAACTTGACTTGAACGCGAATTCGATGTTATTGGCATCCTTGGGTGAAATGCGCGCCCAGGCCAGGTCAGCGTCGCTGCCAACGCCGCTGTCGAAGAGNNTCCTGCCAGACCTGTACACCATCCGTGGACCATGTCGTCGAGGTTAGTTTGGTGGCCAGGAGCAGGAACTCTCCGCGCGAATCCAGATCGTCATCCAGTTCAAAACCGGCTTTAAACCCGTCGGGAATTTTGCTGAGATTATTGACCTTTAGCTTTAAGAATATCCACGGATCAGTTTTCCCCGCCATTCCCCAGACGATATCCAGCGCCGGAACATAGGCACCGGTGGGGCCGTCCGCCGGCCGTTCCAACCACTCGCGATTCCAGTAATCGCAGCCGGAGGTGACGATTTGATTCGTTCCGGCCACGACGCGCGCGCCGGTGTTGCAATCACTCACCACCTGATCGGACAGGTAGGTGGGATCACCTGGAACGGTGGAATGGCTGATCTGGGTGGCAGTGGCTGTGGGTGGAGCCGGAGTGACCGTCGCCAATGCTACTGGCAACGGTGAGGAGGTTTGAGTTGGGATCGTGGTTGCCGGAGCGGCAGTCGGTTGCTGAACAGGGCTTACCGTGCTGACGGGAGTTGCCTTTCCCAGGGGAAGGTTGCAACTGCTCGTCAATAACGCCAATAATACCAGAATGAAGAAACAGAACTGAAATGACCGTTTCATTTTTTCCTCCGATCAGGCGAAAAGCAAGTGATATTTAAAAGATGATTAACCAGGAAATTCGATGCTTATAACAATGATATTTCTTCATTTATTATACAAATATAATTCTCAATTCATATCCATAATTTTTCAGACATGTTATATGAACCGTTGTGTCGTTTTCTTCGAATTGTCGATGTAATAAGACTGGAAAGGTATTCCAGAGAACGCTTTAGCGAACAATTGGGAAGGTTCACATAAACTGATCTCCCAAGGGAACTTACCCGTGGGAGATCAGCAGGTGGCTGCTATTTCTATAAATCACCAAAGTTGATGAGTTCGATGTTGTTTTCTTTGAGCAAGGCCCGCGCGTGCGGGTCGGTGAGGATCTGTAATTCAACTGCCCGCTGATGGGTATAACTTGATACTGAACGCAGCTTGTTATCCAACACCGTCGGGTGGCACATCAATTCCAAGGTCTGCCCGCTTGTATCCGCTGCCAGTTTCGCCAGGACCTCAGTCAGATGGGTCATGGTGGCAGTTTCACCGTAAAAGTCGCCGCAGAAGACCTGCGTTGTTTTCGGTTTGTATTTTGCCAGCAGTGCCTGCACCGCAGCAAAATCCGTTTCTACGTGGCCGCCGGGCAGGTAACCGGCCGCGGAGATCGCCTCATTCCCGTACGGGCAGCGGATCGGGCAGCCGATCTCTGCCGCCAGCATTAGCATGCGCTCGAACAAGGCGGGGCTGAAATAGGAGCAGTGGTGATGCGAATCCAAGTGGTCTGGGTTGCGGCCGGTGACCCGTACAAATTGCTGTACCTGCGCCTGCCATTCGGCCAGTGCCTCGTCCGGGTTGATCTGATCCAGGCGTTTGCTGAGCACGTCGTGTTTTAAAAAAGCACCGCTGGCATCCACCAGCGTGGGAACCTTTTCGGTAGGTAACACCGGAGTTCCGATGGTCAAGACCAAATGCACTCCCAGCCCCAACTTTGGGCAGCGCGAACGCGCTTTGGGCAGGTCAGATTGGCTGGCCGGGTGGTTCATCATCGCAGAGGTCGAGCTGACAATGCCCGAAAGATGGGCGTACCGGATGCCCTCAGAAACACCCGAAGTAAGACCATAATCATCCGCATTGACGATCAAGCGTGGGTTCAAAGTATGCCTCCAAAATTCTTTGGTTTTTGTCGCGGCAGGGTGGCGATCAGGTTATTGCGCATTTCCGCGGTCGGGGTCACTCCGGCTGCCTGTATTCCAAGCAGTACCGCGCCGATCACCGGAGGTTCGTGGGTGCGGATGATGTTGGCAGCAGGGGCAATGGCGTGAACCAATTTTTCCATCTCATCGCTCAGCATTGGGCTGCCTCCCCACATGCTGCCAATTTGTACCAGGTCAAAATCAACCGCCTCAAACTGGAGCTGGCGGATGACNNGCCACCGGGTCGCCCTGGCGCGCCACTTCAAACACCAGCGGTGCGTCGGCAGCGTCCAATTCAAAATCACGGCAGATCAATCCTTGCAGCAGATCGCCCAGATCTTTTGCCCCGTAGCGTTCGCAAAAAACATCAGCCAGGGCGGTGGGCGCGCCGCGTCCGGTCCAGGTATGCGCCAGGATCTGTCCGACGCGCACCATCAATTCTGCGGCGCCGGCATTTTCGCCAAATTCACTGCCTCCTCCGGTGACCCTGCCAAAACGGGTATGGGCGGCATCCCAACCACGGCAGTTGCAGCTCGTCCCTGAGACAATGGCAATGCCCCACATGCGCGGTGACCCGGCCAGAAGTCCCAGTTCCACGTCGTTCACCAATTCCAGAGCGCCCCCCAGTTGCAGAGAATTGATCACATCCAGGGTCGGCCCTTTTTGTTTTGGCCAGTCATAGCCCGAAACGCCGAAACCTGAGCCAAAGATCGCATCCGTTGCAAGGTGAGCAGAATCCAATGCGGCCTGGACAGCTTGCTGGAGATTATGCTGGAAACCGGCATAACCCACGGATTCATGGTTGCCCGGACCGCTCTGACCAAAACCAACTACCCGTCCGGTTTCGTCCGCGACCATGACGTGTGTTTTGGTACCGCCAATATCTGCTCCAAGGAAAAATGATGCCATAAGCCCTCAATCAATCAGGATTTGAAGAAATTAGGTAAATATTTCTGGTGCGTGGTCAACAGGTCATCCATTACTTTCTCGATATCTCCCATTTCGGGGCCGAGCGGATGGGCCAGCATGGCCTGGAAAAGCAGATTGCGGTCGCCGCTGACTGCGGCCCGCGCGGTGAGAATTTCATAGGATTTTACCTGAGCGATCAAGCCGCAGCAAACCTCTGGCAGCGGCTCGGCGGGCAGGGGATGGGCTCCCTGGCGGTCGATCTTGCAGGGCATTTCGAGTACCCAATCTGCGGGCCAGCCCGCCACAGCGCCCGCGTGCGGAGTGTTGACCACATGCACTTCACCCAGATCATTATAGTGAGCATTCAATAATTGCGTTGCCACCGTCGAGTAATAGGCGCCGCCGCGTTTCATCAGATCAGCCGGAGGTTCGTTCAGCGCCGGGTCAGCATATTCGCTCAGCAAGTCCTTTTCAATTGTCATCACTTCTTCGGCACGGGAAGGTGGCCAGTTTTGTTGGGCGGCCAGTTTAGCATGAGTATTATAAAAGTATTGCAGATAATAATTCGGGATCATCTGTAAAGTTTCCACCAACTCTGGCGGAAATTCAGGTTGGGCTTCTGCGCGCAATTTGGCAGCATACTGCTGGATGATCGGACCCCACATCTCCTCACCGTCCACTTTGAAGCCGCGGTGCCAGGTGAGATGATTGAGCCCGAGGGTATTCAGTTCACAGCGAGCCGGGTCGATCTTCTGCCCGGTGAGCGCTTCCAGACCTGAAAGGATGGTCATCTTTGTGGTGATGGGCACATTGCAAACTCCGAGCGCATGGATATCCGGGGCGAACATGCTCAGCGCCTGCGTGTTCAACCCGGCCGGGTTGGTGAAGTTCACCAGCATAGCTCCAGGTGCTGTGGCACGCAGATCCTCTACAATGCTGAGCAGCACCGGAATGGTACGCAGGGCCTTGGCCATGCCGCCAATGCCGGTGGTTTCCTGGCCGATCAATCCGTGGCGGCGGCCCAGGTACTCATCTTCGCGGCGGGCGGGCATTTGCCCCACCCGCAGTTGTGTGATCACGTAAGACGCCCCGCTGATCGCTTCACGCTGGTTGGCGCTTAAGGTCACTTTAAAAGGAGAGCCGTTGTTCGCGACTATGCGTTGTGCAAAGCCACCTACAACGGCCAACCGCTCTTCACCTATATCCATCAGGCACAGTTCATTCAGCGGAAATGTCTCTTTGCGGGCCAAAAAACCGTTCACCAACTCAGGGGTGTAAGTAGAACCCCCGCCAATAACGGTTACCTTCATTTAAAATGCCTCCGCACGTAATTGATCTTTGAATCTTACTTCATTATTATCGGCATTATGCCAAGGCAATTATAGTGGGCATTCCATTTCTGGGCAGCCGCGGTTTACGTTATTTTCAAGATTGAACAGGCAAACAAACAGACTGACGTGACATTTATAATCACGCCAGCCTGTGAGTGTGAACAGTTCTCTTTACTTGATACTTTGAGCGATGGTAAGCATGTCCTCTTTCTCGATTTCCCCGCCAAAGTAGCTCAGTTCATAGGCGGTACCATTCGCCTGCCAGCGCAATGATCTATTATAAGGATCGGCATCCCACACCCAGCCTTTGTCTGTGCCGGACCAACCGCCTTCCACGTACTGGCCGCTAACGCCACCGATCTGCACTAGATTGATCTTCGCATCCTTGCTGATTAACTTGCCGGGCGCCTGCTTGTCCAGGTCGGTGCCATCTCCCAGCACGAATCCGCACAAGTTGCAGTCGTTCGTACCATTTGTTGGCTGTTCGCTTACAGAGAGGCCGTCTGTGGAGCCGCTGAACGCATTGAACCAGTAGAAGGCAGCGGCCGTCTTTTGATCTGGGTCAAAACGCGCGCCCAAAAAAGTGAGCGTTTCCGGCAGCCGGGTGGGCAGGCTTAGCTTAAATCCGGCAGATTGTTGAACCTGATCCACCGATTGAGCATACCTTTCTCTCAGGTATTGCAGCGGATCTTCCGTTGGCGTCTGGGCCGGCAAGGTGGGCACGCCAGTTACGGGTTCTTTCGTCATGCTGCCGGCCAGGGCGGTCAACACATCCAAATCCATGGGCGGTTGTTTCCCCATTTTTTCCAGTGTGAACAGGATGCCATCTTTTACCCAGCGCAATGTTTCTAGATCAGCATTAGGGTTCCACTTTGCCGGGCCGCTGCCATCGGAAAAATAGCTGCCTTTCACGTATTCGCCAGTAATTCCGTCAATCGTAACTGATTTGATGTCAGCACTGGCCCCCACCTGCGGGGGTTTTTGATCCAGGCTGCCGCTCCACGGTTCTTCATCGATCAGTATTAGGCCGCTCTGGTCATTGTTTCTATATTTGATATGCACCTGTACCGGACTGCCGGTCGCCCCAACATAATACAGTCCTTCGGGAATTGTACCGAGCTGATAGATCGTGAAGGGAACTTGCCCTCGAATTTCTTCAATGGCACAGGTAGGATCACTGAGATCACCGCACTTTGCCGCGAATGCCGGCCCGGGCTGTGTGGGGAAGGGGGTAGGCGTACTGGCAGCCTGGCCCGGTGTTTGTTCCACCCAGGTTTGGGTTTCAGCAGTGTAACCGGGCATTGTGTCGTTTGGTCCGCGGGTGAAAAATTGCAGAATGCTTTGCGCCCACACGTTCCCCAGCGGGGTGGCGGCGAAAAACACCACGACCAAAATGAATGCTGCCAGAATTGCAGCAGGGACGCGCATGCGCCGCTGATTGTTTTTATTGGTGTTCATATTTTTATCCTTTTGCATAGAGTCGGTTTTGCTTGCTTGCAGGTGAGCCCGGATGGACGGCCATAGATCTATTTTTCTGGAGGTGACAGCTTCTTCAGTCAGGTGAGTCAAAATCGACTGGATTGTTTCATTTTTGTTATTCATGTTTGTGTTCCTGCCTTTCCTCCATCCATTCCGGATGTTCCTGTTCCCAGAAGGGTTGGAGAATTTCAATCAATCGATTTCTTGCCGTCCGCAGCCACCATCTTACGGTCGTTGCTGGGCGGTTGACCTCCCCGGTGATCTCTACCAGATTCATTTCCAGAAAGTGGCGCATGATGATCACCGCCCGCTGTTCGGGTGTGAGCTGTTCCAGAGCTTTCCAGACTATCTGGCGCGTTTCTGCGCTTTCCACAATTTCTTCGGGGCAGGCCTCCGGGTCCAGCAGCCAGGCCGCTATCTTTGAAGTTTCTTCAT
>PMIV01000261.1 GCA_003158355.1 Anaerolineaceae bacterium | reverse complement strand
TCCGGATGTGTTGGATATCGGCCCTGCTTATGGTCCTCTTGCCAAGAGCCAAAATTTGTTAACACCCTACAAAGTAGCTACCTGGGATACCATTAAAGGTACAAATGATCCCGATGGATATTACTTCGTTGATTACAGTGGTGTTATGGTTCTTGAAATCAATAGCGACGTTGTCAAGACCCTGCCTGCCACCTACAAAGATTTGTTAAAACCGATCTACAAGGGTCAGGTCGCATTAGCTGGTGACCCACGTGCCTCGAACCAGGCTGCCCAATCCGTCTATGCTGCAGCTTTGGCCAACGGTGGCTCCCTCGATAATATCCAACCCGGACTTGATTTCTTCAAGAAATTGAATACCGAAGGCAACCTGCTGCCCCTTATCGCTGACAGCGGCCCGATTGCCAAGGGTGAAACCCCCATCACCTTCCAGTGGAGTTGGAACGCAAACGCTAACAAAGACAACTTCGCCGGTAACCCCAACATCACCATCGTCTACCCGACTGACGTCAACTGGGGTGGATATTACTACCAGGCTATCAGCGCTTATGCTCCACATCCAGCCGCTGCCCGCTTATGGGAAGAATATCTATACTCGGATGAAGGACAACTGGGTTGGGTAAAAGGTTATTGTGCTCCTGCCCGTTTAGCTGACTTGAAAAGCCGCAGCGTTATTTCAAGCGACCTGTTAGCCAAACTGCCCGATCCCGCCTTACTTGACAGCGCTGTCGTCCCAAGTGGCGACCAGTTGACCAAGGCCCGTGCAGCAGTCAAAGATCAATGGGATTCCATCGTTGGTCTGGACATCAAAAAATCTGCTAATTAATTTATTTTAGATAGATCTCGCGTGGCCTGACCAAATTCTTTGGTCAGGCCACGCAGTTTGGTTGATTATGCCTTCAAACAATTCACAGCCAATCCCCGTAAAACAATTCCAACCCAAAAGTCAATTCACCAATTGGATTGGAATTCTTCCCTTTTTTGTGTTCATTTTTGTATTTCTGATCTTCCCCTCACTCAATCTCTTTTCAGGTGCATTCAAAGACCAACAGGGAAATTTTACCCTGGCAAACATGAAATTTCTGAGCAATCCATATGTGCTCAAATCCTATGCCACCAGCCTGCAGGTGAGCATTATCACTTCGCTGGTCGGTGGAATATTCGGTTTTTTCGTCGCTTATGCAATCGTTATGGGCAACACGCCGCGCTGGATGCGCAGCATTTTAACTACATTTTCAGGTTTAGCCGCTAATTTTGGGGGCGTTCCGTTGGCTTTTGCTTTTATTGCCACTCTCGGCCGTACCGGTTTTATCACCGCAATCTTAAAGAATATTTGCTATGCCAATGCTGCCGGTGTTCAGGTTTGTCCCTTTAATCCTTATGATAATGGTTTCAATCTTTACAGTTTGACTGGTTTGGTACTGACCTACATTTATTTCCAGTTTCCTTTGATGATCTTGACGATCACCCCCGCTCTGGAAGGATTAAAAAAAGAATGGCGGGAAGCCTCTGAAAACCTGGGAGCCAGCAGTTTTCAATACTGGACAAGGGTCGCTTTACCCATCCTTTTACCTTCCATTCTCGGTTCCACAATGCTCCTATTCGGCAGCGCCTTTGGCGCTTTCGCTACTGCCCAGGCCTTAACCGGTGGCAGCATTGATCTGGTCACAATCCTCATTGGCCAGCAAATTCGTGGTGACGTGTTGAACAATCCAAACGAAGGGTACGCCCTGGCCCTGGGGATGGTCGTCGTCATGGCGTTCATGATCGTGGGCTACACCATTCTGCAAAAGCGCACCACAAGGTGGCTTAAATTATGAAAACCAAGCGTATCAATTTCTGGGCTTTTTTCTGGGTCGTACTGGCATTTTTGTATTTCTTTTTGCCTATGTACGGCACTCTGGATTTCTCATTACGAATGAAGAAGGGAGTGCTCTCCCTGCTCGCCTATCAAAAAGTGCTGGCTGATCCGCAGTTTTTGGCCAGCTTCCGCTATTCGGCCATCATGGGTGTCATCACGGTGATCTTTAGCATCTTGCTCTTTGTCCCCACCGTTTACTGGATTCACCTGAAAATGCGCCAATTACGCCCGTTGGTCGAGATCATCACCATTTTGCCCTTCATCATCCCAGTCATCGTCTATGTCTTTGGGCTCATTCGTACCTTCAGTGGACCGCCGTTCCAGTTAACGTTGACTCCCTTTAAAACCGATATCTTGATGGTAGCCGGTTACATCGTGTTGGCAATGCCGTATATGTTCCGCGCCATTGACGTAGGCATGCAAACAATTGATGTACGTACCCTGACGGAAGCCGCCCAAAGCCTTGGTGCCAACTGGGCACAAATCTTATTCAATGTTATTTTCCCCAACTTGCGCACAGCTATTTTGAGTGGTGCGCTGATCAGCTTTGCTCTGGTCATCGGTGAACTTATTCTTGGTGATTTTTTGGCCCGTCCAGCCCTTGGACCGTATATGGTTGAAGTGGGACGAGATATGGCCTATCAACCGGCTGCTCTGGCCATTATGAGTTATGCGCTGACCTGGATCTGTCTGGGATTGATCACACTCTTTAGCCGCAGCAATAACAATCAGCGGCAAATTCTTGGCCGCTAGAAAGAGGTAAAAATGTCATATCTTGAGCTATCAAATGTAAAAAAATCATTTGGCACAACCATCGCTGTGGATGATTTCAACCTCTCAATCGCACAGGGCGAATTCGTCTCATTTTTAGGACCCAGCGGCTGTGGCAAGACAACCACCCTGCGCATGGTCGCCGGATTCGAACTGCCCACTTCAGGGCAAATCTCATTGCAAGATAAAAACTTGACTTATCTGCCCCCTAATAAACGTAATGTGGGTATGGTATTTCAATCTTATGCGCTTTTTCCCAATATGACCGTGGCAGACAATATTGGTTATGGATTGAAGGTCACCGGGAAACCAAAAAAGGAAACCAACGCGCGTATTAAAGAAATGCTGGGCCTGATCCACATGGAGGAACAACACAACAAGTTCCCATCACAGCTTTCGGGCGGGCAACAACAGCGCGTTGCTCTGGCTCGTGCTTTAGCCATCCGTCCGCAGGTGCTTTTACTCGACGAACCACTTTCAGCTCTGGATGCAAAAATCCGTCTGGAACTGCGTCTTGAAATCCGCCGCATCCAGCAGCAACTGGGCATTACCACAATCTATGTTACCCATGATCAAGAAGAAGCCTTGTCACTCTCTGACCGTATCGTAGTCATGAGCAAGGGAAAAATGGAACAGGTGGGTACACCCGCCCAAATTTACACCTCCCCTGAAACCGAATTCGTAGCCAATTTCGTCGGCCAGATCAATCTGCTGCCGGTCAAAGTGGTCTCTCCCACTCAAGGGAAAGTTAAAGTCGGGGAACAGATCCTCCAGGCCGGCAAGTTCGGCCATCTCAACGGCAATCCCATCCGTCTGGCTGTAAGGCCAGAAGAACTAAATCACGGTTTCATTGAAGGCGCCAATAATCTCTCAGGCAAGGTCGAAGCCATCTCTTATCTCGGCTCTATCGTGCGCATCCGTCTGGATGTGGAAGGCAACCCTATATCGATGGATGTCTTCAATGAACGCAAGTTGACCATCCCCTCTGTAGGAGATGATTATCAGGTCACTTTCCCCGTAGAAGCCTGCTGGATTATTTAAAGGAACCTATCAAACATGACCCCCTTAACTTCATGGAAAGACAAAGCACTCTTTACCCCAGGCCCGTTGACCACCAGTAGAACTGTCAAACAAGCCATGCTGCGGGATATGGGTTCGCGCGACAGCGAGTTCATCGAAATTGTACGGGATGTGCGCCGCCGCCTGGTGGCCCTGTGCGCAGAACCAGACGAATATACTGCGGTCTTGATGCCCGGTAGCGGCACTTACGGAGTGGAAGCTACGCTCTCTTCTGTTATTCCGCCAGAAGGCAAACTGTTGCTCCTCATCAATGGTGCTTATGGCGAACGAATGCATAAAATCGCCAATGTGCAGCACATTCAGCACAAAGCGTTGTCTTTTGCTGAAAACGTCCAACCTGACCCTGAAGCACTACGGCAGGCACTTGACGAGGACCCAGACATCAGCTATGTTGCAGTAGTACATTCAGAGACCACCACGGGTATCATCAACCCGATTGAAATCTACGGCCCGATTGTTAAAAGCCACGGCTGCATTTTCATCGTGGATGCCATGAGTAGTTTCGCCGCTTACCCCATCGATCTCAAAGCCTGCGGTATCGATTTTCTGGTTTCTTCGGCCAATAAATGCATCGAAGGTGTGCCCGGTTTCTCGTTCGTCCTGGCTCGCAAAGAAACCCTTTTAGCCACACGCGGTTTTGCACGCACACTCAGCCTGGATCTGCTAGCCCAATGGGAAGGACTGGAAAGCGACGGACAGTTCCGCTTTACTCCACCCACCCATGTGGTGCTGGCCTTTCATCAGGCACTGCTGGAACTTGAGCAAGAAGGTGGCATCCCGGCACGCGTCGAACGCTACCGGCAAAACTATGAAGCCACTCTGGCAGCGATGCTGGCCTTCGGCTTTGAACCTTATGTCGAACGCACAAAACGCGGCTATATCATCACTTCGTTTTATTATCCCGACCATGCCAACTTTGATTTCAAGACCTTCTACCAAAAACTGAGTGATAAAGGCAGCATCATCTACCCGGGTAAACTGACCCATGCAAATTGTTTTCGCATCGGCCATATCGGTCGTCTGACCCTGAGCGACGTCGATGCGCTCATCGCTGCCATCAGCGAGACTTTGCGTGAAATGAATATTTCCCTGCCTGCACGGGTGGAGGACTGATCATGGATTTCAAATTTCACCGTACCTATCGCGGACCAATTAAAGCAGTTATTTTGGATTGGGCCGGCACTACTGTGGATTACGGCTCCTTCGCCCCGACCGCTGTGTTTTTACGTCTGTTCGAACAGGAAAACGTCAAGATCACCCCGGCGGATGCCCGTTCCGGCATGGGGCTGATGAAAAAAGACCATCTGCGTACCATCCTGGCCCGGCCAACCGTAGCCGAAGCCTGGCAGGCGGCACATGGTGCATCCGCCAGTGAGGAAGATATCGATTCCCTTTTCGAGGCTTTCGTTCCTATGCAGCTTTCGGTACTGACTGAATACGCTGGGCCCATCCCTGGCACCATCGAAACCATAGAAGAACTGCACCGCCGCAAGATTCTGGTAGGTTCGACCACCGGTTATATCCGCTCGATGATGGATATTCTAGCGCCAAAAGCCAAAGAGAACGGCTACGACCCGGACTGCATCGTCTGCCCGGACGAGGTCCCCAGCGGCCGGCCTTACCCGTGGATGTGTTATCAGAACGCCATGAAACTAGGCGTATATCCGCTGCAGGCGCTGGTTAAAGTGGGCGATACTCTGCCGGATATCGAAGAAGGGCTGAATGCCGGGATGTGGTCGGTAGGCCTCTCGCTCACCGGCAACCTGATTGGGCTGAGCGAGGCAGAAGTCAAGGCGTTGTCAGAAGCTGAACGCCAGGCTGTGAATAAAAAGAGCGCAACGCAGCTTTATCAAGCCGGCGCGCACTTTGTCATTGACGGCATCTGGGATCTGCCCAAAATAATCGACGAAATCAATGATCGGATTTCCCGCGGAGAACGACCGGATTAATTTTATTTGACGGTAGCGTCTCTTCGCGTTAAAGGTGTATCAAAAAGCGAGCGATACACCTTTTTATTATTCCAGTGAGTATATGAACTACTTGATTCATTCACGCAATGCTTCAAGCAGACGCTTGATCTGCGCCGGAGTGTGCGTGGCAAAGATGGCCAGGCGCAGCGCTCCGCCCGCCGGGGCGCTTGGGTAGGAGTTGACGAATTCCACTGCGATCCCCCCGGCAAACAACTGGTCGCGCAGGTGGAACAAATTTACCCCGCTGCGTCCGGGCAGGCACAAGATCGGCGCAGGGCTCTCCGGCAGCAAGTCCCAGCCCAGGGCAATCAACCCCGTCCGCGCCTGCTGCACGTTGGCACGCAATTGCGCCAACCGTTGCGGGTCCTGCATCAGTACTTGCAGCGCTTTGGCTGATGCTGCCGCCGCAGGCAGTGGCGGCGGACTGGAGCCGGCCAGGATGCGCGAGTTGCGTTCAATATTCTCAAGGGTGCTCTTTTTGCCGTAAATAACGCCGCCAAAACCGCCCAGCGCTTTATTGAAAGTGGCACTTACCCGGCAGTTCTCATCATCCATTCCAAAATATTCAAGGGTACCGCGGCCGTGTTCTCCCAGTACACCGGCAGCATGCGCATCATCGACGATCAAGCGTCCGTGCCGGGGCCGGATTAATTCAAGATATGCGGGCAGCGGTGCAATCTCACCGGAGATGGGGAACAATCCATCCGTGAGCACAATGGGGCGCTCACCCGGCTGTAACTCCCGGCTGAGGCAGACCTCCAACCCATCGGGATCGCAGTGCGGGTAGGGTGTGATGACGCGGTTACTTGCGGCAGCCGCATCCCACAGGCTGAAATGCGCATCGGCATCGATGAAGAAGTGATCGTAGGGGCGGGTATCCGCCTGGGTCAGAACCGCCGCGCCCAGGTATCCGCTGGCAAAATACAGCACCTTTTCGCAGTCAAAGAAGGCGCAGGCCTGCCTTTCCAGTTCATCATAGACCGGGCTTTCACCCAGTCCGCCGCGGGAGGTGGCTGTCGAGACGCCGTATTGCAGCGCGGCATCCGCGGCGGCCTTCAGCACCTGCGCATTATTTTGCATTCCAAGATAGCCGCAGCCGCCGAAATAGTCGTAGACTTTTCCGTTGATCAGCGTGGTGGCTCCAACCGGGCTTTGTAAATAAGTTTTTTTCACAGAGGTTTATTTCTTTAATACTTTTTGCGCTTTGCGTTTGAGATTCAGCGTTTCAGTGAGGTGAGATAGATTATGCCTTGTGGGCGGCATCAAGAGCAAGCCGGCAACCGTCAGACCACCCCAGTAATCCAATAATCCTTGCACGTTGGGCAGCACCGCGCCTTCATCCAGGCAGCGCTGCAAGCGCTGAGGCGGTGTTTTGCGTTTGATGTCCACGCTGCCCAGTTGAAAAATGATCTCCCGGCTGCGCTGCCCCACTGCACTGCGGTAATTGCGCAGATCTTCAAAAGCGATTTGATCGCTTAAAGTTTTAATTCCCCCGGCAGTGATCTGGTTGCCAGTATCCTGGATTGGTGAATGCAGCCGTCTGGCCCAATCACCCTGTTGGATCACCTGGGCACAGTCGCCCAACAATAGATTCATGGTGACGTCTTCGATGCGCGCCAAGTGCCACAGGCACCAGGCGATGGATTGTTCTTCTCCGGGCGGGACACAGCGGAAAACGTCCTCGCTCAACCCCAGCCAGAGTTCTTCTTCCAGGTTCCAACCCGGATCGTTCGAGACAACGCGTGCGTGCAGGGGAGCGTGCAACTCAAGGAAAAGCTGCTTTGCACCTTCGAGCCTGATGGGAGCTTTCATCGCCTGCCGCAGTGCTTTATGTTTTGCGTTCCACTCGACCCGGTTTGCATTCATAGATTCCCTCTAAATGAAGATCCTCTATTTATTTCCGGTGCAGTAATTCCTGCTCGGTCTGGTCAAGCTCAGTAAAGACGACCTTGGCTTCCTCTTTGATCTCTTCGGAGATCCCCGAGGTGTAGCCGATAAATTTGATCAGTTCACGCCCCTGGCGCATTAAGTCTTTTACCTGGGCTGCGTAAGAAAAATCTTGCCAGGGGTCTTCTTGTGAGCGTTCCAGTTTACGTGCTTGTTCGATGAGAGTGCGGGCTTTAACGATGCGTTCAGAGGCGGTAATCAAACGGGACATGAAGTTTCCTTATCAGTTTTTATAATGAGAGTACCTCTTCATTATAGACCATTGAGGAATACCAGAGGCAGAAACCGCCGCTCATTTGCATATAAATTTGTTATATTTTTGAGCCTATTTATAGAAAAAATTTATTATTCACACTATAATTAAACAGAAAGGAGTTCAAATGAAAGGGAATCCTGTTGTTCTTGATGCACTGAATGCCTTATTGGCAGACGAGTTGACTGC
>PMIV01000237.1 GCA_003158355.1 Anaerolineaceae bacterium | reverse complement strand
GCATAAAATAGAAAGAATAAATTTGTTTTGAGGATCAGTCTTATGAAAACCATCGGCATGATCGGCGGGATGAGCTGGGAAAGCTCTCTGGAATACTACCGCATTGTTAATGAAGAAGTACACGCGCGCCTGGGCGGTGTCCATTCGGCCAAATGCCTGATGCTCTCTGTGGATTTTGCCGAGATCGAAGAGCAGCAGCGCCGCGGTGAATGGAGCAAAGCCACGCAGGGCATGACCGATGCGGCCCAGTCCCTCGAACGCGGCGGAGCCGATTTTGTGGTGATCTGTACCAACACCATGCACAAAATGGACGACGAAGTGGAAGCCTCGGTAAAGATTCCTCTGCTGCATATCGCGGACGCAGCCGCGCAGGAAGTGAGGCGCCTCGGATTGAAGAAGTTCGGCCTGCTGGGCACACGCTTTACGATGGAAGAGGCTTTTTACAAGGAGCGCCTGGCCAAGAAGTTCGGCCTGCAGGTAGTCATCCCCGGCGCGGCAGACCGCGAGATCGTGCACCGGGTGATCTACGATGAGCTGGTGATCGGCAAGATCGTGCCCGCCTCCAAAGCGGAATATCTGCGCATCATCGCGGACTTGCAGGCGCAGGGCTGCGAGGGCATTATTTTAGGATGCACCGAGATCGGGCTGCTGGTACAGCAGGCAGACTGCGCCCTGCCGCTGTTCGACACCACCCTGCTCCATGCCAAAGCCGCGGTCGATTTCGCCCTGGCGTAGTACGAGTTATACATAACAAAAACGGGTGAATCCATGCGGTTCACCCGTTTGTTTTTAATTCCTTTGGCTGATTAATTCTAGCGGTACCGGCGCCAGTGCTCAAGATTTATTTTCGGCCATTTGAGCCAGCACCCAGCCGCGGTTCTCCCACAGCGTGCAGCCGCCCTGTGATTCTCCCAGCTTGTTGGCGTTTTCGCGGATGACGCGCAAAAGGTTCGAACTCAATGCCTCTTTCAGCGGCATCTCGCGCAGATCCGTGTCAGAAAAAGGTGCGAACGGGCAGGGTTCCAAATGCCCAGAGGGGTTGACGTGGATGAATCCGCGCCCGGCTGCCAGGCAGCCGCCGTACAAAGATTCATCACCGGGCAGGGAGACGAAAGACCCGGGCAGTTGCTGGGGCAGACTATTCATCACAAGCAGCCCATGCGCTTTTTGCTCGGGGGTCAGCGTCAGCGATTCGGTGCCGGCTTTGACGGGGACATAATCCACGAAGATCGACACCTGGCTGCCGCGCTGGCTGAGGTCATGCTGGAAATCAAGCGAAGTGGTCAGATCAAAATTTTGGCGGGTCAGGGTGATGGAGGTGCCGAAAAAGACGCCTGCCTGGGCGAGCCGGTTCATTTTTTCTTTTACCGCCGCGTAAACTCCGCTGCCGCGGCGCATGTCTGTTTCCATCTGCTCGCCTTCCAGACTGAGGATAGGAACCAGGTTGCGCAGTTTCTTGAACCGGCGGATGGTTTCATCATCGATCAGCAGGCCATTGGTGAAGACGGGGAAAAGGATATGGGGATACATCTGCGCCAGTTGAAAGAATACCGGGCGCAGCAATGGTTCGCCGCCGGCAACCATGATGATGGAGATGCCCAGTTCATTGGCCTCGTGAACCACCTCGAACAAGCGTTCATCTGTCATTTCTTCTTCCGGCGCGGTGTGGAGCGCGTGCGCGTAACAGCCTTTGCACTGCAGGTTACAGCGGTTGGTGATGCTGACGATCATCAGCGGCGGGGCCTGAGTTCCCTGCCTGGCCCAATGACTGCGCACGATCTGCGCCTTGCGCTGATCGGAGAGTGTCTTAAGCAAAAAGGCGCAGGAGGCCAGACTGAAGCGCGAACGCAAGAGCGCACTGCGGAAAAAGCGCAATAGGGTTTGGTCGAACTTGACGACATAATTAGTATTAGATGCAGACATAAACTCACTCATATTTTGAAATCAACATGATTTACGTGAAATCATGCCTGAAGTTGCAATAAAAAGAGTGATTGGTTAGGCCTCGTTGACCACGGTTTTGCGTAAACGGATGGAAAGCAGAAACATGCCAAAGAGGAAGACGTAAAAAATGACCAGGCAGGCTGGAATGGATTCCAGGGAAATATTTTGCGCCAGAATACCGATCAGTGAGGGGATGGCGGCAGCACCCAGGCCGGCGCCGCCCATTTGCATGCCGATGGTATTGGAGGCGTGGCGCGCTCCAACCCGCGCGCTGGTATCCGAAACCAACCCGGGGAAGATGGGAGCGATGGACAGACCGGTGATGGCGACTCCGATGATGCTGACGGTATTCGAAATATTCAATAAAAGCACTACAGTGCCAACAATAGCCCCGGCAATGGAGAGAAGCATGAGGTGGGTGAGTTTGATGCGTTTGCTGTACACACCGGCCAGGATCCGCCCGATTGTGAAGGTGACCCAATAACTGCTGGCCAAGTATCCGGCAATCTTGGGGGCCAGATGGCGCGACTCGGTGAGCAGGGTGTAGACCCACGTGCCCAGAGCGGCTTCGGAGCCGGTATATACAAGAAAGAGCAAAAAGCTAAGCCAGACGGCAGGCTGGCGCAGCGTTTCCAAAATAGGAGTGCGGTAATCGGTGATTTGTTTGGGAGCTGCGGCGGCGTTGGGGTCAGCCTGATGCCGCCACATTTTCAAGGTCAGCACAAAAGAAAGCGCCAGCACCAATTGGGCGCAGCCGACCAGGACGTATCCGACCCGCCAGCTTTTGAAAAGGGTCAGACCGGTCGTCATGATGATCGGGCCCAGGGTGACGCCAATGCCGTAGCAGGCGTGCATCCACTGCATGAGGCTCTCTTTGAAGTTGGCAGCGACATAGGTATTCAGACCGGAATCAATGGCACCGGCGCCCAGACCGGCGACCACTCCCAGCGCGACCATGACACCCCAAACCGGCGCTAGCGTATAACCGATCAAGCCCGTGCCGGTGAGCGCGCAGCTCAGTGCCAGCACTCCCCCGACTCCCAGGTGCGAAATGATCTTGCCGCTGAAAAAGCTGGAGAGCATGTACCCCGCAGTGGCCGCAAAAAGCAGCATTCCCAGGTTATCCAGCGGGATGTTGAAACTAGCGCGGATGGAGGGCCAGGCCACGCCGAGCAATCCGTCGGGCAGACCCAGTGAAATAAAAGCCAGGAAGACCAGCAAGATCAAGCCAATCTTGGGTGATCGTTTCGTTGTGATTGTTGAAGTCATTTCTTCTTTTTCCTCATTTCCGTCATGGTTCTAAAGGTTTTAATGCAATATGTCTGATGCCATTTGCAAAATCTTCACTAAAGCTGTTGGATATAATTATTTCTGGCATTAATTCACCCTTGATCACTTGATGAACCTCGTCGATGATCGGGTAAATTGATTCCGGTGCCAGATTTTTCCGGTAAATGACCAGGATATCTGGATTCAAGAGACAGGTAAAGGTGATGATCAATTTTTTGAGAGCCGCTGAAAGATTTTCCAAAACATAGGTTGGATCTTCCCAATCGATTCCATCGGGAAGGAATTTCGGTTCGCCGGCGAAACCATCTTTTCCTCTATAAATATCGCCATGGATAAAAAGACCCGCGCCTAAAGGATATTTCTCTGGAATGTAGATGCCCACTACATTTTTATCGCTGCAATGATTGGAATTGCAATAGCCGAATACAGCGGCATTCACATCATTTTCAAAGAGGACGGGAAGTTGGAATTGATCGCGCAGATGGGCGGTGAATGCTTTGCCTTCAAGAGAGGCATAGTCACTGATCTCCATCTTCCCATTGATTTCTTGCCCCGGCATACTGATGCCGATCGAGCGGATAGCCGGAAATTTTTCCAGCAAGTTCTTGATGACCGAATCAAAACTGTTCTCTGATATTTCTTCCATCACGATCTCATGGGTGAAAATCGTTTCGCCGTATAAATTGATCACGGCGACGTGCGCCAGATCTTTGGTTTCGCTTTCGTTTGTGTATATGATCAAAGCCAGGCTGTGTTCCGCATTGAAGGAATAGATTGCCGCGGGTCTGCCGCCGCCGGATTCTTCTAACTCGGCAATCAGGAGCTCCCCTTTGCTCAACAGGATTTCGACCAGTGAATTGATCGTGACGACACTCAGCCCTGTCAACTTTGCTAACTGGGGTTTTGTGGCTTTTTTATACTGTTTTAGAACTCTTCTAACGGTGTTCATATTAATTTGCTTCATTAAATTAACATTCCCGACCGTCATTTTTCGCTCCTTTGAAGTTTATAAACATACTTTATAAAGTACCTTTATTATATTCAATAAATAAATGGCTGTCAAGACCAGTGCAATTAAATGGAAAAGTCATCAACGGTGCAGGGATCGCGTCTGCGCGGCGAAAAGGCATTTATAATACTTCCCATGCCCACCGCCGCCTCTATCCTGAAAGACGTTTTTGGTTATGATACCTACCGCCCTATGCAGCGTGAGGTGATCGAAAATGTACTGGGCGGGCGCGACACCCTGGCGGTGATGCCCACCGGCGGCGGCAAATCGCTGTGCTACCAGGTGCCGGCGCTGCTGCTGGATGGTCTGACCGTGGTCGTCAGTCCGCTGATTTCATTGATGAAAGACCAGGTGGAACAATTACACGCGGCCGGGGTAGCGGCCCTTTTTTTGAATAGCACCCTCACTGCCGAAAATTACCGCGCCAATATGGATTCTGTGCGCCAGGGCGAGGTCAAGCTCTTGTATCTGGCCCCTGAAACCCTGATGACCCCGCGCATCTTCTCCCTGCTGGATGCGGCCAAAGTGTCGCTGTTCACCATCGACGAGGCGCACTGTATCTCGGAATGGGGACACGACTTTCGCCCAGAGTACCGCAAACTGGTGGAAGTGCGCAAGCGCTACCCGCTAGCAGTGTGCCTGGCGCTGACGGCGACCGCGACCACCCGCGTACGCGAGGATATCCAATCCACGCTGGGGTTCAGCCTTGCCAACGAGTTCGTGGCCAGCTTCAACCGCGAAAATCTCTACATCGAGGTGGCCCAAAAATCAGATTCCTTGNNGAACTGGCCGCCGACTTGCAGCGCCAGGGCTACTCGGTGCGCCCCTATCACGCCGGTCTCAACGAGGACGAACGCAAGCACAACCAGGAAGCATTCATCCACGACGACGTGCAGATCGTGGTGGCGAC
>PMIV01000113.1 GCA_003158355.1 Anaerolineaceae bacterium | reverse complement strand
TGACTCCCAACTGCATTTGCACAGGGTCAAAATTGCAGTACTGAGTGGGGGTATACCAGATGAGCCGCTGCGAATATTTGTTGGTGATTCTTTTGGCATCTTCAAGAAGCGGTAAGAGTTCTTGTTCATTAAGACCGGTGCCAACGGTTTTACCGCGGCCAGAGTAGATCAGAGTATTCAGCCCGACTGTTTTTAAACCCAATTGGCCCAGAAATTCAAGTGTATCCGCCATAAAGGGACTGTTCAATTGCAGCATNNAGCACAGACCATCTGATCGTGAATCTCCTTGATATGACTTTCCAGCGTGATTTGAACGTGGTCCAGTCCGGCATCGACCAGGGTTTTTACGTAGTCTGCATCCTTTAACTTTCGTCCATTGGTGTTCAACCCGGTGATTTGACCGTTGTTCTCTGCATGCTGGACGAGCTCTGCCAGATCATTCCGCAAAGTAGGCTCCCCACCGGTGAAGACAATATGTGGAATCCCCAGATCCCAAAGTTTATCCAGAATGTTGAACCAATCTTGAGTCGATAATTCCGGGTAGCTGCGCGACCGTGCGTTATAACAATGGGCGCAGGCATTATTGCAGCGATATGTGAGCGCCAGATCCATGCGGTAGGGAGCTGTCGGGGTCGCGCTGAAAGGTGCTGTTGTTTCAAGGTCGAGATCACAAATCGGGCAGTTTTCTGGCGAGATCAGTTGCTCAAGATCTGATTTAAAATGGCTGTAATCGCTTTTAGCTTGAATTAGAGAGACTTGATATTTTTTCTCAATACATCTCACAGCGTGTTCATCAGCGGTTTGGCTTAATGAAAAATATGCCATGAGGGCAGCGGTTGGGTTGAAATGAAAAATTCTATTAGCGTTGACCATCAAAGTTCCCGTGCCGTCAGGGTCAACCCTGAGATGAACGCGGTTTTTCTCAAATTCAGTTTCACGTAAAAAATGGTACACACCAGTGGCAGGCGGTTCTGCCACTGGTGATCTCTTGAGAAAAGTCGAAAAGGCTGTTTTAAGTTCCATTTTTCCTTAAAAAGAATTAACGACCGCCGCCAGCACAGGCGCAGGCACAACCAGCACATGCACAGGCACAAGCACAGGCTGAACCACCACCACCGCTGCTGCGGTAGGTTGATGGTGGAGGGGGCGGGTTGGTCACATTCGTAACACCGCTGGTGAATGAAGTGACGTTTCCTAAAACGTTGGAAGAAAAATTCTGAACACTGCCTACAACTGAAGCTGCGAAAGCAGAACCGGGTAAACTGGGCAAAGAGATCTTTCCGCCGCCAGAGGATGTTGAAGGAACTCCAACTGACGAAGTCGAAACGCTACTCGTTGTGCGTGGGAAACTGGAATCATATCGCCACCACCAGATTGGTGCGGGAATAAAGACTGGACCGCTAAACGTTTGGGTGGTCCGTTTGTCGTAGTTATCATCCAGCATGGTCCAATCCATAACATCTTCGTAGACCTGGCCTTTGACCTCAGGAGTTGCAGCTTGTTCTACCTGTTCCCAGGCACGGCGCATAATATCCTGGTAGAAAGCAACAGTTTCTTTCTTGCTGAAGCCTTTCATCTTTTCACCAACGCTCTTGATGAGGTTGACCATCATAGTTTGCAGCAGTTTCCGTTTTGCGGTGACATCAGTGCTTTGGAATGCCAACAAGAAGTCAGTTTCATAACCGTAGAGGTCGGGCGGAATAGGGCTAGCCGGTTTAACCACCAATGGTTCTTTTGTTACCACCTCGGCAGCATTTTTCTTGAGCAACCCAAATAGAATCATGGTCATGATCTTATCCATGGGTTGTTCCATGAGAATTCCAGCTTCGACTGAAGTCAATCCGCGTTTGATGCCGTGCCCTTCCAAGGAAATCTTGGGAGGCAGGTATTGCATTTTGCGTTTCTTGGCACCAATCGTGGCAGAATATATGACGATGCCAAAAAAGCCCAAGAATCCCAGGCAAAAGACCCAGGGACAAAGATTGCTAATGTCAAAAGTAGAACCACTTGAACTTGATGAACTGGAAGGAGCCTGGTAAGGGGTGGTGACGATCGAGTTTGCTGCCAGCACCCGAGCCGGAAAGCTTGTGCCAAATGTATATTGGGTATAGGCATTGGCTTGAGCGGAAACCCAGGTGAAGAATATCCTCCCGTCATCCATGAGTTTGGATTCGGGTTCTGTTGAGCCGGGCCATCCGCCTTCGGGTTGATAATAACGGGTTTCAGTCGTTTTTATTCCAGCCGGGAGGAGAATGGTCACCTGCAAGTTTGTGGCTCCAGAGACGTATTGGCTGCCAAACCAACTTGGCGAAAATTTGAAACTGCCGTAGGTCTCGGATTCTGTTTGGGTGGACGGATAGATTACATTCTTGACAGTACCCACGTGGACGGTGACCGTGCCACTTCCACCAGCAGGAATTTCATTCCCAGCCAGATAAACAGAAATGCCAGGGTCGACAACATCAGATTTAGTGATTTTGGTAATTGCTTTATCACCAATTTTGGCAGAAATTGAACTCAAAACATAATCGGAATTCGGCATGCCAACATCGACGATATCTATCGCATGTCCGCCCGCAGTATTAACGAAGTCCATTGTGTAGTCAATCGAAATCGTACCGTCTGTGTTGACAGTTACTACTGCAGCTTCATTCGGTACCTGAAAAAGATAATCCTGGGCGGCAACGGGGTGAACACTGCCAGCTAATGCGACAAAAATTAACAACAGGCATAAGTACCGTAGATGCTTCATTTGAACCCTCCAACAAACGATTTCAAACTTACCACTTTGGTTCTTCAGTTAATTGATAAGAAGTATGGCAATACGGGCAGGTGACAACGGGTGCACCGGCAACCATCTGAATATCTTTCGGCTCCAGTGTGCCTCCACAGCTCTTGCATTTTAATGTGTCCATCGAAACGTTACCGGGCAGGTCAATTTTCAAGGTCACATTATTATCCGCTGCTTTGGCAGCTTGACGAGTGGTGAAGTAAATAATCACCAGGCCAACAGCAATTAAAACGATCCCGATCGGCAGCCAGCCAATCGATCCAGCCTCGGCATTGGTGGCACCAAGAACCATCAGAGCGCCAAATAATATTAAAATGACTGCGGCAATAATTGCTACAATTTTTCCAGCGTTCATGATTCCTCCATTTTTATAATAGTGTAACATTTATGTTTTTTCTTGACAATCAAAGTAAGCAAAAAAAATAGTCCGGTAGTTGGATAATTTCATTTGGATGTGCTCAGAAATATCCCTGCTATAATTCCATTTGAGGTGGTCAATATGACTGATGATACTTTATTTCAAGAATTGCAAAAACTGAAAAAAGAGCTTCATTTCCATAATTACCGCTATCANNAGCCCTGGATAAATTCGTTAAGGTCAAACATCCTGCACCTATTTTAAGCCTGGCAAACGCATTCAATGCGGAGGATTTGCAGGCCTGGTATGAACGCATCTACACATTGGATAATCGGGTCAGTCGAT
>PMIV01000216.1 GCA_003158355.1 Anaerolineaceae bacterium | reverse complement strand
ACGCCGCTGCCAGATGGCTGCTTCACGCCTTTTTTGATGTGACTCATTTCGTTTCTGCCCTGGACCGATCTCTTTCAAAAACCTATGGGTGAATAGCTTCTTAATTTCACTCCACCGGAGAGAGTAATTATCATCATCTTCCGGTAATTGCCAAATACAATGCAGGTGATCGGGAAGTAGACATATCGCAACGGTTTCGAAGGGAAATCTGCGGCTTACTTCCGTCCAGGCCTCATGCAATAACTTACGCGATGAGCCATCGGTGAGGATTGGTATCCGTTGATAGGTTACGACTGTGAAGAAAAATACCCCGCCTTTAACCCGGGAGCGTATATATTCTGGCATGGATTAATTGTATGCAGAATATAAAAATGGTGCGGTCACAAAGCGACCACACCCTACCAACTAAGTAGGGGGAAGTTGAGTTAATTTGTTGTAAAATCATCTTTGTATTTATTTATTGTTTGTATGGAATAAAGTTCACGTTCTATAAAATAAATCTATTTCAAAGTTACNNGTGATTTTGTGATAAGTTCATTGAAACCGGAAAAGGGTATTATTAAAATATTAATTTCATCTCCGAGTGGTTTTGGAAGCGAATATGTTGATGAAAATACTGGTTTAATTGTTACTCAAGCCTGGAATCAAAACAATGAGATAAGTAAAAGGCGCACCGGAGGTCCAGCGTTTAGAACGGCATATATTATTGCTTTTCGATCATTACCTGATATGCAAGACTATACACCTGTAGGTGAGTTAATTTGTTCTTGTCTTAGCGTTTTATTTGGAAAAAGATTTGATTGTCACGGGATAGTCGAGGGTGTAGGAGAATTCTATGTCCCTAATCTATCTACTTATTATCAACTCCTTTTCCCTGATTATCCTCAGAATTCGATCTATCCCAGGAACAGTCTGCGAATACCTCTGGACTTGTCTGAAATACATCGCATTGATGGGTTGTTTAATAGAAAAAACGACAGGTTTTTTCTTACTTTTACAGCTGCAGCAAAATTCTATTGGAATGCATTGAAAAGCTTTGAGGATGATCCAGAAATAGCATATTTACATTTGATAACTGTTGGCGAAATTTTATCAAACTACTATGAATCTCGAAGGGATAATTTGCTTGATGAAAACACAATTAAGTATTTTGCAGAAATAGAGAACAAATTAGAAAATGGGAAAAAAATAGTTAAATATTTGAAGGGTAAATTATTTCAAGCGAAAAAAGGATTCACAAAAACAATCTGTAATTTAATCAACAATGAATTTTTCTTGACCACTGATGGTATTCAAGATGTCCCGTGGCTTCGGTTCAAGCCTGATGATTTCGAAAAAAGAATTGGTGCTGCCTATGATTTACGAAGCAGATATGTACATTCAGGTTCTCAATTTGGTAAGATTATTTCGAATCCCGTATCTGATTTAATAATGGGAATTATAAATACTGGCGATGATAAACTGGATAAAATTATTAATATTTCGCCAAGTTATTTTGGTTTAGAACGTGTTATACGATATTGTTTGTTGCAGTTCGCCCAAAATAATGGCGTTGATATTGATTCTAGATTAACCGGTAAAAGTTATCTGTCTACACAGATTAAACAATAACAAAAAATTAGGGCTAAACTATCATCACTTTCCAACGCAAAGTCTGAAGTCCATAGAGAAAGTAAGACAACTTACCGAAAAAAGAAGCAAAAGAAACTAAGTAGTAAACCCTTATTATTTTTTTTGAATCCTTTCAGAACGTTGGTTCTTGTTTGACAGTCCCCTATCAAAAAGTTACAATCATTAAATGACAAAAAGTACAATACTGCTTACAAATATTCAATTCGTAGATTCCCACGATCATCACATCACTGGTTGGATCTATGTAGAGGGTACCAAGATCAAATCACTCGGGCAAGGTCAGCCCAAAAACTTCCCGGTGGATATTTCACTGGATGGTCAGGGCTTGACTGTTTTACCAGGGATGATCGACCTGCATACTCACGGTGCCAAGGGCAACGAAATGATCGGCATTACCGCGCCTGGTCTGCAAGAAATGTCTCAATTCTATGCCAGCCACGGCGTAACCGGTTTTCTTGCCTCCACCTGGACTGCCCCGCGCGAAGCCATCCGCGATGCGATCGCGGTCACCCACTCAGTGATGGGCAATGAAATGGGAGCGAAAATCCTGGGTGTCCACCTGGAAGGCCCCTGGTTGAATGTGGCCTATTGCGGCGCGCAGGACAAATCTTTGATCCGCACCGCCACCCGCGAAGAAGCAGTGGAATATCTGAATACAGATTTGATCCGCCTGGTAGCAGTCGCTCCGGAAATTCCCGATAACGAATGGATCATCCGCGAATGCGTTCACCGCGGTATCACCGTTGCGGCCGGGCATACCAATGCCACCTACGTTGAAATGAAACGAGCGGTCGATATGGGTGTCACACAGGTGACCCATTGTTTTAACGCCATGCGCCCGCTCAATCACCGCGAACCAGGCGTCGTTGGCGCTGCTTTTGACCTGCCTCAAATCAAATGTGAATTGATCGCCGATAATATTCATGTCAACCCAATAGTAATGAAGCTGTTGATGAATATCAAGGGGCCTGAAAACGTTATCCTCATTTCCGATTCCATCAGTGCTGCCGGCATGCCGGACGGCGAATATTTCTTTGAAGGCGCTAAAGTAACACTCAAAGACGGCGCTGCCCGCCTGCAGGACGGCACCCTGGCAGGCTCGACCCTCACATTGGAGCGCGCCCTGGCAAATATAATGAAAGCCACCGGCCGCCCGATGGGTGAATTGATCGCCTGTGCTTCGCTTAACCCTGCCCATGCTATTCATATGGATGATCACAAAGGCCAATTACGCCGCGATTGGGATGCAGACCTGATCCTGGTGGACCAAAACCTGCAAGTGAAGTTCACCATGGTTGAAGGAAAGGTCGTTTTCCGGCAATTCTGATGCGTTGTTAACATAATTCTGTAATTCCTCTAACTAGGGCAATGCTATAATCACCTGAGATAACTTGCAGTTCTGTTTTTAAGGACGGAACCCTATATGATGAGATTTGATCGATTTACTGAACGAGCACAAGAAGCTGCCCAAAGAGCAGCCGAAATTATTCAACGTTACGGCCACAACCAGATCGATACTGAACACATGCTGTTGGCCTTGATCGAACAACCCGAAGGGGTTGTTCCGCAAATTCTCGAAATTTTAAAGGTGGATCCAAAGATTTTAGCCGAACGGTTGGATTACATTCTCAAAACGAGCCCCAAAGCCAATATTTTTGGCGGCGGCGGAGCCGGGCAGATATTCATTACCCCCAGAGTCAAACGCATCATCGACCTGGCCAATGATGAAGCCAGCAAACTTAAAGATGAGTACATCTCCACTGAACACATTTTTCTGGCAATATTGAATGAAAAAAATACCCCTGCCTCCCGTCTGCTTGAGACTACCGGTATCACCCGAGAACGGGTTCTGGATGCCATCATGCAATTGCGCGGTGGGCAGCGGGTCACTGATCCGCAGGCTGAAACCCGCTACCGTACCCTCGAGAAATATTCCCGCGACCTGACCCAGCAAGCCCGCGAAGGCAAACTGGACCCTGTGATCGGCCGTGACAAAGAGATTTTACGCGTCATGCAAATTTTGTCTCGCCGCACCAAGAACAACCCGGTTCTCATCGGTGAAGCCGGTGTCGGCAAGACCGCAATTGTGGAAGGTCTGGCCCAAAAAATTGCCGCCAATGACGTCCCTGAGATCTTGATGGGGAAAAAAGTCATTTCACTGGATCTGGGTGCCATGATCGCCGGTTCCCGCTTTAGAGGCGAGTTCGAAGAGCGCCTCAAAGCAGCCATTGAAGAAGTGCAGCGCTCTAACGGTGAGATCATCCTGTTCATCGATGAACTGCACACTGTGGTCGGCGCCGGTGCTGCCCAGGGTGCCATGGATGCCTCGAACATGCTCAAACCTGCACTGGCTCGCGGTGAATTGCAGTGCGTCGGCGCCACCACGTTGGATGAATACCAAAAACACATAGAAAAAGATGCGGCGCTGGAACGGCGTTTTGCGCCGGTGCTTGTGGAAGAGCCTTCTCAGGACGATACCATAAAAATGTTGATGGGGCTGCGCGACCGCTATGAAGCCCATCATAAAGTCCATTTTTCGGATGATGCGTTAGTAGCCGCTGTTCATTTGAGCGCGCGCTATGTCACTGACCGCCGCCTACCCGATAAAGCCATCGATCTGATGGATGAAGCCGCCGCCAAACTGCGTGTGGCACTTTATTCGCTTCCACCTGAACTAAAACAGATGAAATCCGAACTGGACAAGATGGCAGCCGAAGAAGAGCAGGCCGGCGTTGAACGAGATTATGAACGGGCTGCGCGTAAAAAAGCAGACCGATTACGAGTTCAAGAAGAATTTACTAAGAAACGCGACCAGTGGGAAGCGGAACACAAACTGGACGAAGTGGTGGATGTGAGTGACATTGCTGATGTTCTGGCGCAGTGGACAGGCATTCCCACCAGCCAGATGATGGAAACTGAATCTCAGCGCCTGTTGAAAATGGAAGACCGCCTGCACGAACGGATTATCGGGCAGGAAGAAGCCATCCATGCTGTCGCTGATGCCATTCGCCGCGCCCGTTCCGGCATGAAAGATCCCCGCCGCCCGATCGGTTCCTTTATCTTTATCGGACCTTCCGGGGTGGGCAAAACCGAGCTGGCCAAAGCGCTGGCCGAGTTCATGTTTGACGATGAAGAAGCGTTGGTGCGCATTGACATGAGCGAATACCACGAACAGCACACCGTCTCGCGTCTGTTTGGTGCCCCTCCAGGCTATGTCGGTTATGAAGAAGGCGGTCAGCTTACCGANNACCGAAGCCGTACGCCGCCGCCCCTACCGGGTGGTCTTGTTCGATGAAATTGAGAAAGCTCACCCTGATGTTTGGAACGCGCTCCTGCAAATTCTGGACGACGGCCGTTTGACCGATGGTCAGGGTCGTTTGGTTGACTTCCGCAACACCGTGCTCATCATGACCAGCAACCTGGGCACTGAATATGTTCGCCACAGCGGCACGCTCGGATTCTTGCAAAAAGAGGATACCGACGAAGACCGCCAGGCACATCAGAAGATCGAGAAGGCGCTCAAGAGTACCTTTAGACCGGAATTTATCAACCGCATCGACGAGATCATTATGTTCTCGGCACTGAGCAAAGTTCAAATGCAAGAAATTGTCGACCTGCAAATGAAAGAAATTCGCTCACGGTTGGAGGAACATGGGTTAAAGGTGGAATTAGCCCCTGCCGCTCGCGAATGGCTGGCTGCCGAAGGATATGATGAAGCACTCGGCGCTCGTCCCCTCAAACGCGCTTTGCAGAAATACGTAGAGAGTCCGCTCTCGATCAGCCTGCTCTCCGGTGAGTACGCCGAAGGGGACACGGTGAAGGTGGATCTTGACCCTGAAAAGAAAGAGATCATCTTCAAAAAGTAACCTGTAGGCTTAATAATAAGCGGTCTCCTTTTTAAAAGGGAGACCGCTTTTATTTTAGACAAAATATCTGTGCTATTTTTATTTTCACAGATCCCGGTAGCGCCAGGGTAATTTCCATACACTGATCGCCGCTTCCAACTGAATGGAAAAGTTGATCTTGGATTTACCGAATTTGCGCTCGGTAAAATGAATAGGTACTTCGGTCACGCGGAGTTTTAAGAGCTGCGCCAGGTAAGCCATTTCCACCTGGAACATATAGCCATTCGAGCGTATACGGTCCAACGGCATCCGTTCGAGAGCCTCTCTGCGCCACATGCGGTAGCCCGCTGTCATGTCGTGAATTTGGCCGTGCAGCAAAAAACGCGAATAAAAGTTACCAAAACCGGAGAGTATTTTACGCGTGACTGGCCAACTGTCATCCAGGCTGCCGCCCTTAATATAGCGGGATCCGATCACGACATCCGCGTTCTGGATCGCCTGCATGAATTCCACCAATTTTTCGGGTGGATGAGAAAAATCGGCATCCATTTGTACAATACGGTCAGCACCCATTTCGAGTGCACGCTTGAATCCGGTAACATAGGCTGTACCCAGGCCCAGTTTTCCACT
>PMIV01000116.1 GCA_003158355.1 Anaerolineaceae bacterium | reverse complement strand
ATCGTTAAAGGTGTTCCCATCGATGCAGCCATGCAATACACCGGCGGATTTTGGAATTTACTCAATCCATTTGCCCTGATTGCCGGCATCGTCTCCCTCATCGGATTTACTCTGCATGGAGCTTTATTCCTCTCAATAAAAACGACCGGTGCAACTTTACAGAAAGTCGAAAAGGTGACGAATGGATTGTGGTTGGCCGAGTTCATTGCTTTTGCCGTTTTGATTGTTTTTAGTTACAAATGGTCAACTTTGTTTAGCGGGTTTGGTTTCAATGCAGGTTTGGCTCTGATTGCTGTATTTGTAGCGTTGACGGCCGTCCGGGTGTTGATCGCGAAAAAGCGCTCCGGCTGGGCGTTTGTGCTTTCAGGAGTTGCAATATTGCTCACCACCGCGGCCGTTTTCTGGCAACTTTTCCCCAATGTGATGATCTCCAGCCTCGACCCGGCGTTCAACCTCACCATTTATAACGCTGCTTCAAGCAATTACACACTAACAGTAATGGCAAAGGTTGCTCTATTCCTGGTTCCTGTGGTCCTGGCCTATACAGCCTGGGCTTACTGGGTTTTCCGCAAACGGATCACCAGTGAAAGCGAAGACTTAAAGTATTAAAGGTCATGGTTCGTAAAAAAAAGATTCTCTGAAAAGGGAATCTTTTTTATTTTCTTTGGCACGTTTGTATTTACCTTTTTTATCTGATAGCATAAAATGAAGACAGTTATTCGTATGGAGGTTATCATGAAGGGAATCGAAAAAACAAGCGTTAAAGTAGAAAATGGTCCGGCAGCGATTGGACCATATTCATTAGGGGTGGTTGCGGGTCAGCTTGTCTTTACATCAGGGCAGCTTGGACTTGAGCCTGCTTCAGGTTCTATTATTGCGGGTGGGGTTGAGGCGGAGACAAGGCAGGCGCTTTTAAATTTGAAGGCTATTTTGGAAAGCGCTCATTCAAATTTGAACAGTGTTGTCAAAACGACTGTATTTCTCAAGGACATGGCGGATTTTTCAAAGATGAACAGTATTTACGCTGAGTTTTTCACCGAAAGCTTCCCGGCCAGATCGGCAATTCAAGTGGCGGCACTGCCAAAGAATGCTCTGGTAGAAATTGAAGCGATTGCGATCCTCAATAAATAACTTACATTAAACAGTTCACAACCTATTGAGAATTGGAAATTAAATAAAAATGGTACGTGTCTCTCTGATCATTCCCTGTTACAACGAAGAAGCCAGAATTGTTCTTTTGTTAAATTCGATCATTGCACAAACCTATCCGTTAGGGGATATGGAAGTGATCTTTTCTGATGGAATGTCTACGGATCAAACTCGATCTTTGATCAGGCAATTTCAACAACAGCACGAACTGCCAAAGATTTCTATTATCGATAATGCCAAAAGAGTTATCCCTGCCGCTCTCAATCGGGCCATCGAGGCTGCAACCGGTGATCTGGTCATCCGCATGGATGCGCACACCATTCCGGCGCAGGATTATATCGCTCTCAGTGTACAAGCCTTTGACGAAGGCAAAGGGGAGGATATCGGCGGGGTGATCGATATTCAACCTGGTAGCGCCACCTGGATCGCAAAAGGAATCGCGGTCGCCACCCGGCATCCGCTGGGAGTGGGAGACGCCAAGTACCGTTGGGCAAAAACAGCCAGTTACGCAGATACTGTAGCCTTCGGCACGTATGCACGCAAAGTGTTTGATGAAATTGGCTTCTACGATGAATCCCTGATCGCCAATGAAGACTATGAATTAAATGCGCGTTTACGCGCCGTTGGTGGACGAATTTGGGTCGACCCGGCCATTCGCGCTACTTATTATTCCCGTCCGGATCTATCCTCATTGGCTCGACAGTATTTCACTTATGGGTACTATAAGTTCCAGATGCTGAAGCGATATCCACAAACGATTCGCTGGCGGCAGGCGCTTCCTCCCCTTTTTGTTTTTGGTATTTTGATGTTATTATTATTAGCCTCGTTCTGGCAGATCGCACGTTGGTTATTTATCCTAGTGGTTGCCCTTTATTTATTCATTCTTTTGGCTGGTTCTATTCCAGAGGTTGTAAAGCAAAAGAATTTGTTATTGCTGATAGGCATACCGCTGGCGATCATGACCATGCACTTTTCGTGGGGCACCGGCTTTTGGTGGAGCATTATCAAGAAAACTAATTGAAGGACAAAAATGGGAGTAGAGCGAATTAATTCGAAAACCCAATGGCGAATCCGTGTTCGGGAACGGAAAATTGTCCTATTAATTGGTGATTTGATCGTTTCCTATTTGTCCGTTTTTATTGCGCTGTTTTCTTGGGCTCAAAAAGACTGGTTGGATTTTTCTGGGGCATTTCTGGGGCAGCGTGCTCCATTTTGGTTCTATTTATTGCCTGTGTTTTGGCTTCTGATCATGATTGACCTTTATGATATTCGCAGAGCGAACCGGCGTAAAGATACCTTAAGGGGAGTAGCCCAGGCTGCCATCATTTGTCTTTTAGCCTACTTGATCGTTTTCTTTCTCTCATCACCGAATTCATTGCCCCGAAGTGGAGTGGCAATTTTTGTCATCAGTGCCACAATTTTAACGATCTTCTGGCGTTTTTTATACATCCAGATTTTCACTGCGCCTGTATTCTTACGCAGGGTTTTGATCATTGGTGCAGGAAAAGCCGGTTCTAGTCTGGTGAAAATGATCCACGAAATTTACCCAATGCCTTTTGTCATTGCAGGTTATATCGATGACGATTTAAATAAACAGGGACAGGTCATTGAAGGATTTCCGGTTGTTGGTACCGGAGAATCGCTCATGCAGCGAATTCAGGAAAACAATATCTCCGATCTGATCTTTGCAATTTCCGGGGAGCTTAACCCAGATCTGTTCAGAAATATCTTATATGCAGAAGAACAGGGGATTGAAGTTACTTCTTTGCCTGTAGAATATGAAGACTTGTTTGGCCGGGTTCCCATTTTTTTACTGCAATCTGATTGGATGCTGCGTTCATTCATCGATCAAATGCACGTCAGTTCCTTTTACGAGTCTGCCAAACGCATCATCGATATTATGGGCAGCCTGATCGGTGGTATTCTTCTGGTTATCATTTTCCCGCTTGTTTCCCTGTTGATCATCATCGACAGCGGTTTGCCAATTTTTTATCATCAACCTCGCGTTGGTAAAAATGGAGTTCCCTATAAAATTCATAAATTTCGAACCATGGCAAAAGATGCTGAAAAAGACGGTGTGGCACGCATGGCGACTGTCAACGATCAGCGCGTGACACGGTTGGGAAAATGGCTGCGCCGCAGCCATGTGGATGAATTACCGCAGGTGGTCAATATCTTAAAGGGTGAAATGAGCTTGGTTGGCCCACGTTCAGAACAGATCGAATTGGTCAACCAGTTCCAAAAGAAATTACCTTTCTACCGTGGGCGCCTTTTTGTTCGTCCCGGGCTGACCGGTTGGGCGCAAATTAATCAACGCTATGCTTCCACAGTTGAAGATACTGCAGTTAAACTTGAGTATGACCTCTATTACATCAAGCACCGTAACCCAATGCTTGATTTAACGATCCTGATTCGCACAATAGGTGCAGTCGTTGGGTTTAAAGGACTCTAAATATGAAGAACAAGGCTACGTTTCAGAATCGTTACATTTTAGTAATTGATCTTGTGGCCATTGTTGCGGCCGTTTTAGGCGCGTATGCACTGCGATTCGAGTACATGGACCAATTCGACCCTTATGCTCTATCTGCCTATTGGATGATCGGTGTCGCTTTGGTGGTAAAACCGTTGGTATTTTATTTATTTGGCATGTACAAACGGCTTTGGTCCTATGCAAGCATTCAGGAACTAAAGGTGATTGTTCTGGGGGTTTCAACCAGTTCTGTTGTCGTTTCTTTGGTAATGGTCATACTGGCTATGGCCAGAGTATTTCCGCATTACACTCGTGGAACTTTCATTATCGATTGGTTGTTGACTTTAATTTTGGTAGGAGGAATCCGTTTAGGGTTACGGGTGATCGCAGACAGCCAGAATTCAATTTCTAAACTACAAAAAAAAAGCAGCAAACGAGCTTTGATCATTGGTGCGGGGGATGCTGGTGCAATGGTCGTTCGCGAATTGGAAAAAAACCCGGAATTAAACCTGATCCCGGTAGGTTTCTTGGATGATAACTTGACCAAGCTGCGCCAACAGATTCACGGAATACCGGTGGTGGGTACATTAACGGATATCGGGCGAGTTGTTGAAAACAAAAAAATTGATGAAGTGATTATTGCCATTCCCAGTGCAGGGGGAAAGGTAATTCGGTTGGTGGCCGATGTATGCCGCTTGAAGGGGATTCCTTTCAGGACCATGCCGGGCATTTACGAATTGATAGGCGGCAAGGTTAGCGTGAGCCGCTTGCGAGAAGTGGATATCACTGACCTTTTACGCAGACAACCCAGTTATATAAAAGGTGAGTTGGTGGGTTCCGTTATCAGCGGGCGAATTGTGCTGGTCACCGGGGCGGGGGGATCGATTGGCCGTGAGATTTGCCGGCAAATTGCCCGTTGGAGCCCGACCGGTTTGATTTTGTTGGGCCACGGCGAGAATAGCATCTTTGAGGCGCTGCTGGAACTGCAAGAACTTTTTCCTTCGTTACCGATATTCCCGGTGATTGCAGATATACGCGATTATCCGCGTATTGAAGGGATCTTCAAGAAATATCATCCCGAAGTTGTTTTTCACGCTGCAGCGCATAAACATGTACCCATGATGGAAATGAACATAGACGAAGCTATCAATAATAATGTAATGGGCACACGCAATATCGTCAAAGCGTGTGAAAAGTTCAAGGTTAACCGTCTGGTGATGATTTCCACAGACAAGGCTATTCGTCCGGTGAATGTCATGGGCGCATCCAAACGCTTTGCAGAGATGATCGTTTTGGATGCAGCTCACCGCACTGGAAGTGCTTATTGCGTGGTGCGGTTTGGTAATGTTTTGGGCAGCCGAGGTAGCGTTGTACCCTTATTCAAACGACAGATTGCTAGGTGTGGACCGATCACAATTACTCATCCAGATATGAAACGATATTTTATGACGATCCCTGAGGCTGTATATTTGGTCTTGCAGGCAGCCGGGATGAGTAAAGGTGGCGAAACCTTTATT
>PMIV01000020.1 GCA_003158355.1 Anaerolineaceae bacterium | reverse complement strand
GGCCAGGTTGAATTTACAACCCGGAGAGCCCATTTGCATTTTACAGCGGGCGCGCAAAACCGCCGGCGAGACGATTATATTTTCAATCGACATTTTTCCCCACTCAATTGTCCACGGCAAAGAAGATATGAATTCCTTTCAGGGATCACTGTTGGCCTTGATGGAAAAAAGATGGGGACGGCGTGTGGCCTATTCACGCGCCGTGATCAGCGCAGAACAGTTGACCGCCGATCTCAGTCGTAAGATCCGGGACTATACCGGCGCCAGTTGGATTGTGATGGAGCAGATCAATTACGACGAAAATGATTTCCCCATCCTGTATTCACGTGATTACCACCGCGGGGATAAATTCCGTTTTCACGTCCTTCGCCGTCGGCGATAAACATTCAATCTCGTTAAATCAAGCATAGCTCCGCGGGAATTGCCCTCCAATTTTGCGATTAGCATTATAATCAGCTTAGAGTATTATCATCCTATCATCTGATGACCTTAACTTATCGATTTAAATGATGGAGATTTACCATATTCGCCGGTTGATTTTTGGGGACTCTTCAGAGGTTATATGAGAATTATGCGCACAAACCTGTCGGATAAGGTCACGGAATGGCTGGTCAGTGCTATTCAGGAAGAGCGCTATAAACCGGGCGACCAACTCCCCTCGGTAGAACAATTAGCCCTGGACTTGCAGGTGGGCAGAGGTTCAGTGCGCGAAGCCATGCGCTCTCTGCTGGCGCGCGGCATGGTATCTATCGTGCATGGAAAAGGCACGTTCGTCAACCAACCCAGGTTTTTGTTGGGCTCTTACCTGGTAAGTTTCACCGAATACATTCGCCGCCTGGGGATGGAGCCGAGCTCCGCCATCCTAAGCCGTGACATGATCAATCCGGATGAATCGCTCTGCTCTATCCTCAACGTGCTGCCCGATGAAAAAATAAATTACCTGTATCGTTTACGTTTGGCGGACGGTAGCCCCATGGCCATCGAAAAATCATACACGCCTTATCAGCGCTTCCCGGATCTTCTGGTGTGTGAGTGGACAGCCACTACCTCTTTGTATCAAATCCTCACCGAAAAATACGGGGTCACTTTCGGCTATTCAANNCAAAGCCAGCTGCTGCAGGTTCCGGTTAAAACCCCGGGCCTATCTGTAGAAGAGATCGTCTATCTGGCCGATGGCACGCCTATCGAATTAACCAACATCGTCTATCGCGGCGACCGCTACCAATACAGCCTGACCCTCCCCGGAAAACCCTCTGCTTCTGCATCTTAACCCTGCCAGGCCGTGTAAAAATACAATGATTTCTATTGCGGCTGTCTGGACAAATTGCTATAATCACCGACATCTGATGACACGATGTCTTAAGAGTTCTCTTCCCCTTCGTCGAATCATCTGAATATACCTGGATCGCCCCTCTACTTAGTTAGCATTCTCTTCGACAGGTGCAACTTTGAGAAGAACAAGCCGGTTACAGAACAAAGAATTAATGTATGGGATCTTGTTTATCAGCCCATGGATTATCGGGTTCCTGGTCTTCCAGCTCTATCCCATCGTCTTGTCGTTGTACTACAGTTTCACCAATTTTTCTCTGATTAAACCCCCGGATTGGATCGGGCTATCCAATTACATTCTGCTTTTCACCAAGGACAAGAATTTTTACCTTGCTTTAAGCAATACGCTTTACATCGCCTTGATCGGCGTTCCGGTCCAACTGGTTTTTAGTTTCATCTGCGCCTTATTGCTCAATCAAAAGATCAGGAGCCAGGTTTTTTTCAGGACCATTTACATCGTCCCAACCATCATGCCGGCAGTCGCTACCGCCATTTTGTTCCGCTGGGTATTTAACCCGGAAATTGGCCTGGTTAATTCACTTCTGGCATCTGTGCACATAAACGGGCCTACCTGGTTTGCGGATCCCAATTGGGCCAAACCCACCCTGATCATCATGCTGTGCTGGACGGTTGGATCGACCATTATCATCTACCTGGCCGGTCTTCAGGGTGTTCCTACCGAACTATACGAATCGGCCGAAATTGAGGGAGCCAATGGATTGCAAAAACTGGGTTTTATCACCATTCCCTTGATTTCTCCGATCACCCTGTTTAATTTGATCACCGGCCTGATTTACGCCTTCCAGATGTTCACCGAGCCATTTACCCTGTCTGGCGGGACGGATGCCTCTACTTTGGGCCGGCCACAGGGCTCTTTGCTGTTTTATTCCATCTACCTGTACCAGAACGCCTTTTATTTCACCCGCATGGGTAAAGCCTCGGCGATGGCCTGGGTTTTGCTGGTGGTCATTATGATCGTTACGCTGGTTACCCTGCGCACGGGAAACCGCTGGACCAATTACGAAATTCGCTAAGCCCTGACGGTTGGAGAATTCTGCATGCAGAACCGAGCCGCTTTGAAAGAAACCCCCATTTATTCCACCACAAAAATCCGCTGGTCCAAAGCCAGTAAGAAAATTTCCCTAATCACCGGAATTGTTTTACTTATCCTGGTGGGCAGTTTCTTTTTCCTGCCCTGGCTGTGGCTGCTATCATCCTCACTAAAAACCCTTGACCAGATTTTCATCCAGCCGCCCCAGTGGATTCCCAAGCCAATCGACTGGAGTAACTTCTCCAAGGCGATCACTTACATCCCCTTCTTCCAGTACATGGCCAATACGCTGGTGATCTGCGCTTTTGTCGTAGTAGGGCGCGTTATTTCGTGTTCGCTGGTTGCTTATGGTTTCAGCCGCATCCGTTGGCCTGGTCGGGATTTCGTCTTCGTCCTGGTTTTGGCGACGATGATGCTGCCCTTCCAGGTGTCGATGATTCCACTGTACGTGATCTTCAGCCGGGTACACTTGGTAAACACCATCGTTCCCCTGGTTCTGCCAGCCTTTTTCGGCGACGCATTCTTCATCTTCTTGCTGCGCCAGTTCTTCCTGAGCATTCCTCATGAACTCCAGGAAGCCGCCATCATCGATGGCGCCAATCATTTTGACATTTACTGGCGGGTGATTTTACCCCTGGCGCGGCCGGCTCTGATCACCCTGGTCATCTTCAGTTTCTTGTGGACCTATACCGATTTTCAAGGTCCGTTGATTTATTTGACCTCACCCCAAAAATGGACCCTGTCACTGGGGCTGCGTGGGTATTTCTCAGTCCATGGCGCCCAGTGGAGTTTATAAATGGCCGCCTCCCTGCTCTTTACCCTACCTGGATTGATCTTATTTTTCTTCGCTCAAAGATCATTTATTGAAGGCATCGTCACCACAGGATTGAAATAAAGACCGGTGTGGTTGTAATCACCCGTGTAGCCATCGTGCCCATCTAACCAGCACGTCTATTTTTTTAACCGACTGAAAGGTCAAAGGAGAAACAAGATGTCTAAGCTCGTGAAACATTTGTCAAGGCGCGATTTTCTCAAGGCAGCCGGGACCGTTTCTTTCGCTACAATCCTTACCGCCTGCGCTGCGCCCACCCCTGTCACGCCTGCTGCACCGCAGCCCACTGCCCCAGCAGCCGCTGCCCCGGCCACAGCCGTCCCAGCGCAGCCCACCGTGGCAGCCGCCGCCCCGGCTACCGCCGTCCCTGCCACGTCCAGCGTCACCCAGGCGCCCGCGCCAGTGCAAAAGCCGGTATCAGGTAACCGGGTGAAAGTTCAGTGGTGGATGGATATCCAGAACGAAGTCGATCTAAAATATTACATCGCTGGTGTGGACAAAGTCAATGCCGAGCAGGATAAGATCGAAGTGGATTTGGTCAAAGGCCAGAATAATGACGCCTTCGTGACTGCCGTCACCGGTGGCAATGCTCCTGACATTTATCTATGCTGGGATGGCGCTGAACCCCTCGGAAGCTGGGCCAACAATGGCATGATCATGGACCTGACTGACATGATGAATTCCAGCTCATTGGATATGAAGCGCTTCCAAAAAGCCGCCGTGGATATGGTCACTTATAATGGTAAATATTATAGGGTGCCGTGGCAGGCAGATGTAATGCTGCTGTTCTGGAACAAGAACCACTTCAAGGAAGCTGGCCTGGACCCCGAGAAACCGCCAGCTAACATGACCGAAGCCATGGCGATGGGCCAGAAGCTCACCCAAAAAGATAGCAGCGGTAAAATCAGCCGCATGGGCCTGCAGCCGCCGACCTGGAACGGCCCCTGGTACACCTTCATGGGTTTTTATAAACCCCAACTGGTCGACATCGGCAACAAAAAAGTTACCGCAGATTCCCCTGAAATGATTGCCGCCCTGACCGACATGCAGACGATGTGGAATATGTACGACAAGGACCCAACCAAAGTGGATGCCTTCAATGCCACGTTAGGCAACGGCCTCTCTCCGGATGATCCCTTCCTGACTGGTAAGGTGTCCATGGTCTACGATGGCGACTGGCGCAACGTGTACGAATACCGCTACACACAGTCTAAATATAAGACCGATTACGGCATGAT
>PMIV01000264.1:3177-5363 GCA_003158355.1 Anaerolineaceae bacterium | reverse complement strand
CATCACCAGATTTAAACTCTTACTAATCTTTTCGGCATCTTGAACAGCTGCTTTCATCCGAATCACGGTGCCGTATTTTTCCCATGATGGCAGCATTAAGTTTTCAAGAATCGAACGAATTGAAAACAATCCTTGAGAATTGCGATCACCTGGTACAAAAGCAATGCCCTGGTTGATCGCTTGTTTGGGATTTGTGAAAGTAACTAACTTACCATTAATTTCGATTTTACCGGAATGCTGAATAGCTCCAAAAATTGAGAGAAGCATTTCAGATTGTCCCTGCCCTCTCAGTCCACCCAGACCCAAAATTTCACCTTCTTTTACATCAACAGAAATACCTCTAAGATTGATCCCTCGCAAACCATGGATAGAAATCGCAGTTTTTTCTTTTGTTAAACGTTCTTGAGAATATAGCTCGTGTTCTTTGGCGAGACTTTTTTCTCCGACCATGTAACGAACCAGATCATTCCGTTTTATATCGACTATTGGAATTGAATAAGCAACTGTCTTGCCATTACGCAATACAGTAACCTTATCGGCTATCCTAAAAACCTCTTCCAGCCGGTGAGAGATGAATTCAATGGCAATCTCTTCTTTTTTCCAATTCTCGATCAGACTAAAAAGACGATCTACCTGTTTGTTATCTAAACTTGCAGTAGCTTCATCCAGAATTAATAAAGAAGGTTTAAGGCTGTAAGCTTTGAGAATTTCAACAATCTGGCGTTCATCGGAACCCAAATGATAAACATAACTATCGGGTCGAATAGAAGCAGAAATTGTTCCCTTGAAAAGATCGAGAAGGTCTGCTGTTCGATTAAAAAGTTCTTTTTGATTAACAAATGTTCCACGCGTGGGCTCATGCATCAACCAGATGTTTTCAGCAATAGTCATACGCGGAATCAAACTTAACTCCTGGTAAACCGAAGCAATTCCGTAATTTTTAGCATCCAATGGTGAGGAAAAGTTCATTGGCTTTTCATTACGGAGTAGTTGCCCCGAGTTCGGGACAACTACTCCGGTCAAAGCTTTACTGAGCGTACTTTTCCCGCTGCCGTTTGCGCCTAGGAGCGCTACCACTTCACCAGAAGCAATTTCGATATTACCGTCTGAAAGAGCGGTAACGCCGCCAAAGTGCTTCACAACATTTTTTGCAGAAAAAGTAGTTTTGCTCATGGCTTATTTAAAGAAGGCGTTGGCTTCATCCTGAGTTAAGATACCATCCAGAACAACTTCCTGAGTGGAATCTTTAATTTTCGCATATTCTGTTGCGAAGTTATCTTTATCTACAGAATATGGGATCTTCAGATAGAGGGAGTTTTTGGTTGAGCCGGCTAAAACGCCGTCTTTCAATTGTTTACCCTGTAACAAAGACACAGCGATACGTAAAGCTGAGCCACCGGTACCAGGTGGATTAACTACACCATAAGATACGAAGGCGGGGTTCTTTAGTAGAATGTCATTCCAGAGTTTCAAATATCCGGAACGAGCTTCACCCACCATTACAGGCCATTTCGCAGGATTTGCAGCTTGAACAGCTTGTAAAGCACCGCGAGCCATACCATCCTGTGACCAGACACCATCAATCTTAGTGCCAGATGCTAACAGGTCAGCCATACCTTTTTGGCCAGTTGCCTGATCCCAGTTGGCATTGATCACATTCACAACTTTGATATCAGGATATTTGGCGAAGACTTCCTTGACGCCGTCATAGCGCATTTCATTACCTGGAGTACCAGCAATACCGTTGATGACAACAACGTTACCCTTGCCATTCAACTGTGTGGCTAACCAGTTGGCAGATTCCTCAGCCCATGCTTTTTGATCAATAACTACATTGATCGCGTCAGGTGAAGAGACTTCCTGATCCAAGGCGATGACGAGAATGCCAGCGTCTTTTGCTTCTTTGAAAACATCATTCAACGCGGTATTGGAGTTCGGGTCGATGATGATGGCATCAACACCCTTGTTGATCAGGTTGCGGACCTGTTGGATCTGTCCCTGAACATCAACATCGGCATTTTCGATTACGACATCATTGGTGAGACCCTGAGCTTCATATTCTTTGTTGATATCAACAATGTCCTGAACCATCTGAGTACGCCATTCGCTATCGACAAAACCATTCGAGACACCAATAGTGAATTTCTTGGCGGGGGCGGCAGCAGTTGTTGCAACAGGCGCCTGAG
>PMIV01000264.1:0-3157 GCA_003158355.1 Anaerolineaceae bacterium | reverse complement strand
AGAACAACATAGAGCTTTTTCAAGGTTTTCCTCCAAAAGATTTTTGTCCAACAAAAATACAAAACGCTAAAAGTGGCCCAAAATACTGGATACTACCACCTCCTTTGCAAGAACCTATAAACTACAGGCGATTAATTTGCTTCTCGCACTGTAAAGAAATTGTTCGTCAAATAAAGTACATCTGTTATTGTGCCCATAATGACAGCTTTTTTGCCTAACAGTGATACCGTTATTTTTGGATTAAAAGGCGGCAATCCTTTTATCTTCTTCTCAAGCTCTGTCACTAAATAATTATTTTGATTGAAAGCATCTACTACCTGACCGTATAAAATAACTATTTCCGGGTCAATCAATGAAGAGGCATTCACGATAATCACAGCAATCGAATCGACCAATTGGTTCACGATCGTTGTCGCCCACGATTCGCCGTCCAGAAAAGCTTTTTCAACTATATCCAGATCAAGCGCAGCCAGCTCTGACTCAGAAAGACGGTCCTTCAATGCCATTCTGGCCATCGAAAGTATTCCATTTCCAGAGGTGCTCATTTCCAAGGCTCCGTAGCGTTCCTTTACGAAGTTCAAATCCTCTTTTCCAAGCAAGCTGGACCCAATCTCACCAGCTCCGGCATGTGCGCCGCGGTAGAGCATACCGTCCAAAATCACAGCGCCACCCGTTCCGCCGCCTAGGGAAAGGAATAATATATCTCGGTAGTTATTGCCCGCGCCAAACCATTTTTCACCAAGCACCGCCAGGTTGGCATCGTTATCCACAAGAATGGTCAGTTCGGGGAATTCGTCTTGAATTTTCTTTTTTAGAGGGAAATTCCGCCAACGAGTGGAAGGAGCCCAGATCACTACTCCATCTTCCCGGCGGGTAATTCCAGGTGCGCCAATTCCGACACCCAGAACTTTCTTCCCCTGGGTTTTAGCCATATCTAAAAAATCATGGATAATTTGAATCAAGAAAGTCAGCAGCTTAGATTCAGTATCGACCAGACTTCCCATCGGAAATTTTTTATCGGCAATGATTGTTCCGCCAATGTCAGCCAAAGCCGCATAGATGGCCATCCCGCCCAGATCAATTCCGATCACCACATTGTCTTTGTTGTTGAATTGAAGCAGTTGTTTTCTGCGGCCGCCCGAATATTCTTTTTCGTCCAGCTCGACCACCAGATTGCGTTCGATTAAATCATCGATAATACGCATCACAGTAGGCAGACTTATGCTCAGCTTTCTGCCAATATCCGACCTAGAGATGGTGGTCTCTCGTCTGAGAAGTTCCAGCACCGCTGATTGATTGATAATCCGCATTTGTGTTGAAGAAATAGTTCTTGGATACTGCATAATGCGCCTCGATTTATTACTTACAGTTAATAACTAAAAGTATTATAACTCAAAATTATAAAAAAGCAAAAGTTAAATTTGTAAAGCCTTTAGTAGATTAATCTAAAGTTTATTACTTACAGTTAATAAATATTGACGTATAATATTGGCAATCAAACTTTTATCAGATGGAACCTCTAATGACTGACTCAAACCAACTCAATGAATTCGAACTTATTCACCCCTTCCCGTGCGGGAATTTCAAATTCGCCCTTTTTGATTTCGATGGAACAATTTCACTCATCCGCGAGGGATGGCAAAAAATAATGGTCCCCATGATGATCGAACTGTTGTTACAGACTCCTCACCATGAAGATGAACCAGAAATCACTTTGATCACAAAAAAATTTGTCGCAGAATTAACCGGCAAACAAACCATCTACCAGATGATCCGATTGGCCGAAGAAATCAGCAAGCGCGGCGGTACTCCCCTCGAACCATTGGAATATAAAAACGAATATAACGAGCGCCTATTGAAACGGATCAAGAATCGTATTGATGATCTCGAGCAAAAACGGATCACCCCAGAAACAATGGCGGTGCCCGGCTCAATCGAATTTATTAAACAACTCCATGCTCACAACATTCAGTGCTTTTTAGCCTCAGGGACGGATGAAAAATACGTCTTGCACGAGGCTGAACTGTTGGGACTGCCCCCTTATTTTGCGGGGATTTTTGGCGCGCAGGATGATTACAAAAATTTTAGCAAGCAAATAGTAATTGATGGGATTATAAAAAAATATTCTCTGAGCGGAGATGAATTTATTAGCTTCGGTGATGGGTATGTCGAGATTGAGAATACCAAATCCGTCTCAGGTATAGCCGTTGGAGTTGCCACCAACGAGGCAGAGCGTCTGGGTATTGACGAATGGAAACGCAATCGGCTTATCGCCGCTGGGGCTGATCTGATTATTCCAGATTTTCATAGAACAGATTTTTTGGTAAACTATTTTTTGAATCAGAACCATTAGGAGGAATTATGCCATTTTCAATATTTGATCGTTCGCAATTAAAAATAAAACCTCTCGGGGAACGCATCAACGACCTTGATTATCAAGTGGTCAAACCCCTGGACGCCCCCGTTCCGTCTTTTAATTCTACCGACCTGGAAGCGTTAGCAGAATCGATTGTCAAGGCGCATAAAGCCGGTGCACCTGTGATTGTACTTATGGGTGCCCACGTCATTCGTAAAGGCAATGCCAATTACATCATCGACTTGATGAAGCGGAAGATTATTACCCACATTGGTCTGAATGGCGCCGGGGTCATTCATGATTACGAGTTCGCCAAAATTGGCGCCACCACCGAAAGTGTAGCCCATTACATTAAAGAGGGTCAATTTGGCCTCTGGAAAGAAACCGGCGAAATTAACGACATCGTTTTCCGGGCTTATCAAGAGAATAAAGGGTTCGGGCTCGGAGAAGCAGTCGGTAAAGAGATCGAGGAAAAAGAATTTCCTCACTGTAGTTCCAGCATTCTTGCGGCCGGTTACCGGCTGCATGTACCGGTGACTGTTCATGTATCTATTGGTCAAGATATTTTGCACGAACATCCTAATATGAACGGGGCAGCTTATGGTGATACTTCATACCGCGACTTTTTGATTTTTACTCAATCCATTACACAANNTCAATGGCACGCAATGTTGCACATCAAAAAGGGCAAAAGATCAACGAATTTACTACAGCCGTCTTCGACCTTGTAGACCTGGGCGATGATATTCATAAAGAGGCGCAGCACAATACCGCGCGCTACTATTTCCGCCCCTATAAGAC
>PMIV01000263.1 GCA_003158355.1 Anaerolineaceae bacterium | reverse complement strand
CGCGGAGTCATGATGGCATTGATCAGCCGGTCATTCAGACGGAAAACGCCTTCGATCATATCCTGTTCGGTCTCTTCAAATACGCCCACCTGGGTGCCTTCTTCCATCAGTCCCTTGATCTCCTCCTCGGAAATGGGGGGATCCTGATTGGGAGTAGCTCCCAAAATACGCAGGCCGAAATCGGTGGAAATCGTCAGCAAGTGAATGATCGGTGCGGATACCTTTGAAATAAAGGTCATCACTCCGGCGACCCGCGAGGCGATCTTTTCGGGGTTGTTCAGTCCCAATCGTTTGGGGATCAATTCGCCGATAACCAGCGAGAAGTAGGTGGTCAATAAAACCACCACTACCAAAGCAGCAGCCCCGGCATATGGAGCCAGCCAGGGAATTTTGACAAATGATTTAGAAAGTTGGTCCGCCAGGGTGGCGCCGCCGAGGGCGCCGGTAAACATGCTGACCAGGGTGATGCCGATCTGCACCGAGGAGAGCAGGCGATTGGCCGATTTGGATAATTCCAGGGCAGAGGCGGCACCGCGGTCGCCATCTTCGGCACGCTGTTCCAGGCGCACCTTGCGCGAGGAGACCAGGGCGATCTCAGACATGGCAAAAAAGCCGTTGATCAAAATAAGCAGGAAAATGATCAAAATATCCACAAATATACTCATTATTCCTCCTCTGGCGGCTGCCCGCTGACGGCTGATTCGATGATCGAGGCGGCTAAATCTTTGATTGAATCTGTTTCAAATGATTGCTTAAAAATTGTTGAAAAATATGTGCTTAAAAGTTCAAGAGGAGGAATAGTAGTTAAAGATTTATCTTCAGGCAATCGTAGCCGTGATTCTTCATGTGGACGACGAATTAAATGAAATTCAAAAGTATCCTTACATCTATCCCGAATTGCTTTTTCATCAATTAAAGCATCCATATTTCTGGGATACTCAATTACTAAACGGAAACAAATATTATTAAGCCGTGAAGATTGTGGAATCTTGGAATAAATCAATTCCATTGCATTATCACCATTGTTGATTTTTACATATTTTGTTAAAAATTTTCTGCCATTTAATTTTCTAAGTTCGTAGGTAGAATTTCCTTTTTCAATATTGGCAATAACGAAATATTTTTCTTGTTTTTCTTCACCAAAATCCACGCGTTCAATTGAACCAGGATATATAACTGGCGTTTTCCCACCCAAGTTTAAATCCTGCGATTTGTGGATATGCCCTAAAGCAACATAATCAATTCGCGGATCGAAGATAATACTTCCCGGTAAAATAAAATCTTTTCCAAGCATGATATTACGTTCATATCCGTATTCTGCACCCATCACAGATCCGTGTGCAATAAAGATAGTAGGCAAAGATGGATCGAGTTGTTCTAGCCATTTGGAATAGATGTAATAGATATTGTTTTCGAACTCTTTGAAAATATCATCTTTGTTTTTTCCTGATATATCTTGATTCATTACCATGAACGAACTAAATATCCAGGGAAGACCCAGCACCTGAACGGGTAGGCCTTCAAGATCCGCCGGTTTGAGGAAAACGGGCTTATCGATCACGTGAATGTGCGGTACAGCCAGGGTGGCAAATTCTTGCAGGGTATGGGCGCGGCCGGTAGCCGGGCTGATATCATGATTGCCAACGAGAAGAATGGTAGGGATCCCTGCATCAGACAGGCGCATGATGCGTTTGCCCCATTCGCGTTGAAAGGTGGGCGCCGGGGTGCGGTCTTTATAAGCATCGCCGGCAAAGATCACCAGGTCCACTTTTTCAGAAACGGCGGTATCGACAATGGTATCCAGTGCTTTTAAAAAGTCCAACACACGCAGGGGCAGACCCGTCACCGGATCGTGTTTGCCGTGTGTGGCGATATCAATATGAGCGTCGGCGAAATGAAGTAGTTTTAACATGACTGATACCCCTGGAAAATGTCTGACTGCCTCAGGGGGTGACTCCCATTTGCTGGAGTGCGCTCACGGCTGGGCCAAAGCCAGGATGAACTGTCATACTTTTCTTCAGGTCAGCGATCGCGCTGGTCTGGTCACCCAATTTGGCTTCAGCGAGGCCGCGCCAGTAATAGCTCTCTTCCAAGACAGGTTCCGCCATGGGGTTCAGGGTAGTATTGGCTAGGTTGATCACATCGTTATACCGCTGCGTATAGTAATAAGCATAATAAGGGCCGGTTTGATACCACATGATGCGCCAGGGCCGCAACTTTTCAGCAATGTCGGGCATCAACAAATAGGCCTGATCAAAAGCATTGGCGGCTCCGCTGTAATCGAGCTGTTTGACCAGCGTGCTGCCCAGGTTGAACCAGGCGAAGAAGCGGTCGCGTGCGTCCGTTAAACTGGTCGTCTCGCTAAGTGCGCGGTCATGCGCTATTTGGAAGGCGGTTGGCTCATCCCAGAGAGGACCGAGCAGGTTCATCACATCATTTTGTTTTTCTTGCGGGTAGACTACCAAAAAGACGAAATTGAAAGCGCGCCAGTTTTGGTAGAAATCATCATACGTGATACTAAAATACTTTGAATCCGGGCTACTGATCTGCAGATAAGCATCCTGGGTCAGGAACTCATTCTTCGTGTCATCATATCCGACAACCAGTTCGTAATGGCCCATCCAGCCTTGTTCTACAGTGGAGAAACCTTTTTCGATCATCACCGGAATACCGGCATTTACCAGTTGTTTCAGCGTTTGCATGTCGCCACCATCGCGGAGAACGCTCTGAAAATCGGTGTTATTTTGCAGGTAATCTTGCAGTTCGTAAGGCATCACGTTTTTGTCACGAGAATTGGGTTTCACAATAGGCGCGATCGAATCCTGGTTTCCGGACCATTTCCAATAGGAAAGGTTCATTGAAAGTGTCGCCGGACCGCAGTTGTTCCACTCTTCCATTTCCTGACGAACCCCTTTGAGGAAAACAGTGGGAGGCAGGGGGATGGGGGTGCTGGTGGGTGAAGGGGTGGGGCCGGGAGTGATGATTGTGGGCTCTGGAGTAGCCGTTTTTTGGGCAGCCAATGTAGATTGAACGGAGGTGCCGATGGCATTAGGCGTACCCTGCCCGGGGACAAAGAGGGCGTCTTGCGGTGGAAAAAGTTTGTATTTGACTGACGCGTAGATTTCCTGGGCGTGATAAGAGACTCTCTCCCAGACTGG
>PMIV01000090.1 GCA_003158355.1 Anaerolineaceae bacterium | reverse complement strand
AACTTTGCCAACGAAGTGGAGAAGATCCACGAGGAACTGTATAAAGCTGCCCTGGCAAACCTGGGCAAACCCGGTGAGACCTACGATTATTACATCTGCCCGATATGCGGATATACCCACGCCCGCACCGCTCCCGAATCTTGCCCGATCTGCGGCTGCCCTGGCGCCAAGTTCGAAAAAGTAAGCTAATTCTTTCATTTGAAACCATTCAAACAGGGCGCGTCTGAGACGCGCCCTGTTTTGCTTAACGGGGGGGAAAATTTATGCGGTTACGTTAATGGATTGGTAAAATTGTCAGACCTGCCAATGCTTTCACGGGGGATAGTTTTGTTCACGGTATCCAAAATTACGTTCATCTTTGGGTCACAAAATTTGAGTACGAAAATTAAAAAGAGCAACGCATGCCTTGCTTGCACAAACCATATACAACAGATGGCTTTTCTTTCGCTGCTTGCTTATAATGAACTCTCTGGTAATAAATTCAACTGCATAGACATTACAGAATTGTGCAATAGTGCACGCATAAATACATTCTATTAAGCAGGTAAAAAATGACATGTATCATTCGCAATTTTTCCGAGGACGGCTATCTTCTCATCACGCATGGGGACAATGAAGAAAGTTTTTCCTTGAAAAATAACATTACTCAAACCATACAGGCCATGATCGAAAACAACTGTTACAAAGTGTTAGCCGATTACAGCAACTCTTCATTGGAAACCGGTATCTTTACCATGTTAGATTTTCACCAATTTTCGAATGAATCTTTGGAAAAACACAATATTTCTCCCCTGTTGATCAAACAGGCTTTCGTTTTGAACAAAGAGCAGGCTGCTTATAAAGACTTTTTGTTTTTTGAAACGCTGTGCGTGAACCGCGGTCAAAAAGTGAAGATATTTGAAGGCAGGGATGAAGCCGTTTCCTGGTTAATCAAATGAGCAGGATCCAGCACAAAGAGCGAGCATTAATAAACGAGTCCCCATCTTGAAAAATGGGAGCTTTTTATTTGGATCCATTTTTGGACTGCTGCTGCTGCCAGACCATCAGCGTGAGCAGGATGGGTAACAAGGTAATGATGATCCAGCCGATAAGCAGGGGGAGGGTGAAAGAACCCGGGTGCTGCTTGAGGTGAAAAAATACTACCGAATCCGTAACGCTGATATCGACGAGGCTGACAATTAAAACTCTTAAGGGCAGGCTCATAATGACACGCTCCTGATTCTTTCTCGAAAGTACAAATGGAAATCTGTAAAGTACGATAGCTCTATTATATACACCCCTTTTTGTCAGGATTTAATGTGTATAAAGAAGAACTTGAATATATAATTATTGTTGTTTGGAAGTGCAGTTTTTTGACAGTCGGGGGGAGATAAAGAACAAGATCAAACCCCAGGTTGTTAAGATTCTCTATTTAACAATTGGTGTGTTTTGCAAGCATCCTGATTAGGTTTCAATAACAAAAGTTATAGAAATAAATAAGAAAAGGAACCTACTTGGAGGAAATATGAAAAAAGCTAAAAAGTATTTATTCGGTTTCCTTGGTCTTCTAGGTTTTTTTTGTATAATTTTTCTTTATTCATGGTTTAGAATGGTAGTTGATAAAACCAGCCTGCTTATTTCCTTTGATAAAACCTTAAGTGTTGTAATTCAAAAAAGTTGGGAATTCATTTCAAATCCAGCAATATTCATAGCAACAATAATATTAATTTTGGTTTGGAATTTTCGGGACTCAATTAATCAAGTTTTCAAAAAAATCAAAGAAATAAAATATAAAGATTTTTCTGCGTCAATTGGACCTGATGAAGATTTTTATTCATCAAAACCTAGTCAACCGAATCCTACAATTGATATAAAAAAAGGGGAGGCAGAACAAGAAGATCGATATAGATCTATTATTTCCGTTCTTGGTGAAAAAACAGCCTCAGCACTTTTAGAAATTGACAATAAGATTTTGAGCGTAGACGATGTTATAGATATTCTTAAAGAGAAAAAAATCTTTTATAATGATTCTGTACCTGCGAAATTATCGGACGTATATTATTATGGAATATTTAAAGGATTTTATTCGTATTTAGCTCGTGCTTTATTTATTGTTGAACCTAGTAAAGATAGAAGTCAAGCCAAATTTACTTCTCAGCCTAAAGTCAAAGAACTAATTGAGAAAAGAATCGAAGAATTAGATAAATCCAAAACGAAATAAATGTTTTTAATAAGCATTGGTTTTTTCGGTATTTAGTCTTTATGACCTAATTAATCTTTTAAATAGTATATGCCTACAAGACTCGCACTTTATCTCTCCAGATTAGTGGTTCATATCTAAAAAGTGAATGTGAATGGCAAAATATTACCAACTCAGGTATAAATAGGCTGTCGAAAAAATATTCTTGCAATGAAAGTGGGAGCATTCTGCCATGATCAAAACAAATGAGATCCACGATCAAGATTGGGGGCGGTGTTTGCAGCTCCAAAATGAGCAGGCGTCTTTGACGATCCCGTTCGATTTCGGGCCGCGTGTGGTGCGCTACCAGCAGAGCGGCCGGGCCAACCTGTTCGGCGAATTCCCGGCTCAGCGCAGCGACCCGGATAAAAGCAAATGGCATTCCTGCGGCGGCCATCGTCTCTGGCACGGCCCCGAAGATATTGTGCGCAGCTACCTTCCCGACAACGAGCCGGTGCGCATCGAAGTGAGCAATGGAATTGTGCTGGTGCGGCAGAATATCGAGTCCGCCACCCAACTGCAAAAAGAGATGGAGCTGCACCTGAACGTGAGCGGCACGCACGTACGGGTGATCCACCGCATTCACAACCATACCCTTTTTGAGATTCGCCTGGCACTATGGGCCATCTCGGTGATAGCGGTGCGCGGGCGGGCGGTGCTGCCGCTGCCCAAGCGCGGAGCGCACTCCGAAAATCTGCTGGCGCAGACCTCGCTCAACCTGTGGGCGTATACCGACCTGAGCCTGCCCAACTGGCAGTTCGGCCAAAAATATATTTCGTTCAAACAGGATCCGGGCACAGAGCGGGCGCAAAAGTTCGGTATCTCCCGCAGCGGGGGGTTGGCTGGCCTACCTGCTCGATGACCAGGCTTTTGTTGTGCAGAACCATTACGCCGAAGGGCAGCCGTACCTGGATGAGGGCAGCGCCAGTGAAGTGTATGCGGACGCAAAAATTCTGGAGATGGAATCCCTCTCGCCCATGACGGCGATCCAACCGGGGTCGTTCGCGGAACTGGTAGAGGATTGGAGCATCATCTCCGACATCAGCACGGAGGCCGGCGAAGCCGAACTGGATGCAAAACTGCCGCCTGTTTTTTCGTGAACCAGGCGAATGTGATCAAAGCTTAAATGCAAACGGAGGGCTGAGTTTCAGTCCTCCGTTTTGATTATTTTTCTTGAGTGAGCAGGGCGGCGCCGAGGAGCAGCTCCTTGCCATTCAGCACAGAATGGCTCACCTGGCAGCGTCCCCTGAAGAATGGGTGCATTTGTTCCTGCACCACCGGTAAAAAGAAGCGCTCGAACATGTCCCAAGAACGGGTCAACCCGCCGCCCATCACCACTACCTGCGGATCGTTGAGGGTGATCAAATTGACCACCAGCATCGCCAGCGCGTTCAAAGCCGACCGAACGATCGTTTGGCAGGCCGGATCGCCTTTGCGGCAGGCCTCAAAGACCGCGGCCGCATTGACCGCTGCGGGGTTATTCCCGCTCAACTGAGCCAGAGCCGGACAACTGGCAGAATCCTCTGCCAGGGCACGGCGTCCGTCGCGGGCAATGGCCCAGCCGGAACAAACGCTCTCGAGGCAGCCTCTGCGTCCGCAGGAGCACTGCGGGCCGTTGACGTCAACGATGTAGTGGCCAAATTCCCCGGCCAACCCGGAACCGCGGTAGAGCTTACGGCCAAAGATAAAACCGCCGCCCGCCCCGGTGCTGGTCTGTACATAAATGAGATTATCAAACTGGCGATGGCCGCCAAACCACCACTCTCCCAATGCGGCGGCATTGCCGTCGTTATCCATGGCGGCAGGCAGGCCAAACGCACCCTTGATCTCGTCAGCCAGCGGAATTCCGTCCCAGTCGGCCACGTGGTTGGAGCGCAGCACCTGGCGTCGGTCCGTGCTCACGGGTCCGCCGAAGCTGACCCCCACGGCCTGCACTTCTGTGGCAAAGCCGCACTCCGCCAGCGCCTGTTGACCGCAGTCGATCATAGCCGCCAGGGTGCCTTTGGCCCCTTCGGCAACCGGGGTGGTCTTCTTGATGATGGCACCCACGATCTCTTCCGCGCTCAGGTCAACGACCGCGGCTGCCAGTTTTGTCCCGCCGAAATCCAGCGCAAGCACAAGATCGTGACCGTCTCTTTGAGACAAATCCGGTTTACTTTCCATACATGACACTGCCGCGTAAAAGCCCGGCCAGGATGTGATTGATGATCAGGTGCACGTCTTCGATCATCTCCATGCTGTCGCTGGGAACCACCAGGCAAATATCGGTCAG
>PMIV01000052.1 GCA_003158355.1 Anaerolineaceae bacterium | reverse complement strand
GGCGCCGAGGAGCAGCTCCTTGCCGTTCAGCACAGAATGGTTCACCTGACAGCGCCCCTTGAAGAACGGGTGCATTTGTTCCTGCACGACCGGTAAAAAGTAGCGCTCGAACATGTCCCAAGAACGGGTCAGCCCGCCCCCCATCACCACCACCTGTGGATCGTTGAGGGTGATCAAATTGACCACCAGCATCGCAAGGGCGTTCAAAGCCGATCGAACGATCGTTTGGCAGGCCGGATCGCCTTTGCGGCAGGCCTCAAAGACCGCGGCTGCATTGACCGCTGCGGGGTCGTTGCCGCTCAACTGCGCCAGAGCCAGACACTTGGCAGAATCCTCAGCCAGGGCACGGCGTCCGTCGCGGGCAATAGCCCAGCCGGAACACACGCTCTCGAGGCAGCCTCTACGTCCGCAGGAGCACTGCGGGCCGTTGACGTCAACGATGTAGTGGCCGAATTCCCCGGCCAAACCGGAACCGCGGTAGAGCTTACGGCCAAAGATAAAGCCGCCTCCCGCCCCGGTGCTGGTTTGCACGTAAATGAGATTGTCAAACTGGCGATGGCCGCCAAACCACCACTCTCCCAGTGCGGCGGCATTACCGTCGTTATCCATGGCGGCAGGCAGGCCAAACGCACCCTTGATCTCGTCAGCCAGCGGAATTCCGTCCCAGTCGGCCACGTGGTTGGAGCGCAGCACCTGACGGCGATCCGTGCTCACGGGTCCGCCGAAGCTGACCCCTACGGCCTGCACTTGCGCGGCAAAACCGCACTCTGCCAGCGCCTGTTGGCCGCAATCGATCATGGCCGCCAGCGTGCCTTTGGCCCCTTCGGCTACCGGGGTGGTCTTCTTGATGATGGCACCCATGATCTCTTCCGCGCTCAGATCAACGACCGCGGCTGCCAGTTTTGTCCCGCCAAAATCCAGCGCAAGCACCAGATCGTGGCCGTCTCTTTGAGACAAAGCCGGTTTACTTTCCATACATGACACTGCCGCGTAAAAGCCCGGCCAGGATGTGATTGATGATCAGGTGCACGTCTTCGATCATCTCCATGCTGTCGCTGGGAACCACCAGGCAAATATCGGTCAGAGCCTTCATCTTGCCGCCCTCGAAACCGGTGAGGCCGATCACTTTCATCTTCAATTGGCGCGCGGTCTCGATGGCTTTGAGAATATTGGCGGAATTGCCCGAACCGCTGATGGCGATGAGGATGTCTCCCGGCCGACCCAGCGAGAGCACCTGCTCAGAAAAGATGATGTCGTATCCTTCATCATTGGCATAGGCCAGCACGGAGGGAACGTTATCGTTCAAGCAAATGGCGCGCATGCGCTTCTTGCCGTCTTCACGGGTATTCTTGTTAAAGTCGCAGACCATGTGCGAAGCCGCGGCTGCGCTGCCGCCGTTGCCGATCACCAATATCTGTTTACTTGTTTCACGGGCGTCCTGCAAAGCCGCGTCGATCTCAATAAATTTTTCTGCAGGCAAATTGTTTAAGACAGCGTTTAGCTGATGGGTATAGCTTTTTACGAAATCCACTTCCTTGCTCATGTTCTCTCCTGTAATTTTGGTTACCATTGTTATATCACAACCGCGAGCTCTGATTGAATGGTCATTTTGTGTTTTACGGCATTCACAAGAAAGCTTGACNNTTTCATTCTTGTGAAAACCGTGTTTTGTGTTTCCCTTTTTCTTGCTTCAATCAGGCGAGTGTAATATAATCGACAAAAGTAATATAGTAAGAGCGAATCCTCTTTCTTGCAAAGAATTTAACATTCCTACTACCGGGTTGAACAAGTTTGAATTGTCTGGTCCAACTCCTTTCAAATTAGAGGCCGTTTTGATCACAATAATTTCTGAACTTTATGGAAGTAATTGATGCGTTCAAATAGTATGTCCAACATAATGTGTTCCTCCGTTTGTTTCTGCCCGACATTTGGTTGTCTGGGAGAAACCGTTTAAGTTTTAGTACACTGGTATAAATGCTAACCGGTTTCCAGTGATACTTTGGAAATCGGTTTTTATTTTAATTATCATTAATAATGAAAGGAGCCCTAAGTGTGTGAGTCCGCCACTTCATTGATAGCCCTACCCGCACGTGGTAGAATCACAGTGGACTAATAGACTGCCCTCCGAGGGAGTGCGGTGTTTTAAATATATTACAGGAGAGAAGAAATCATGGATCAGAAAATTGCTTCCTTTGAAGTAAAAAAGGGATTGGCACAAATGTTAAAAGGCGGCGTGATCATGGATGTGGTCAATGCCGAACATGCGAAAATTGCAGAAGAAGCCGGCGCCTGCGCCGTGATGGCTTTGGAACGCGTCCCCGCCGATATCCGCGCTGATGGTGGTGTAGCCCGTATGAGCGACCCCGACATGATCCAGAAGATCATGGATGCCGTCACCATCCCGGTGATGGCCAAGTGCCGTATCGGACATTTTGTTGAAGCCCAAATCCTTGAATCGATTGGTGTCGATTACATTGATGAGTCAGAAGTGCTCACCCCCGCGGATGAAGCCAACCACATCAACAAGCACAACTTTAAAGTACCTTTTGTCTGCGGCTGCCGCAATTTAGGCGAAGCCTTGCGCCGCCTGGGCGAAGGCGCTGCCATGATCCGCACCAAGGGTGAAGCCGGTACTGGCGATGTGGTCGAAGCTGTACGCCACGCCCGCACCGTTTTGGGTGAAATTCGCAAGCTGCAAAACCTGCCCGAAGAAGAAGTAATGGCCTTTGCAAAAGAGATCGGCGCTCCGTATGAACTGGTATTGGAAACCCGCAAACTGGGCCGTTTGCCAGTGGTCAATTTTGCCGCCGGCGGTATTGCCACCCCGGCAGACGCCGCATTGATGATGCAGCTTGGTGTTGACGGTGTGTTCGTCGGTTCAGGTATTTTCAAATCTGGCGATCCAGCCAAACGGGCTGCCGCTATTGTCAAAGCCACCACACATTATCAAGACGCGAGTATTCTGGCTCAGGTCAGCCGCGGTCTGGGTGAAGCTATGGTCGGCCGCTCGATCTCAACCATGCCGCAGGAAGAAAAAATTGCGACAAGAGGGTGGTAAGTTATTATGAAAATTGGTGTCCTGGCACTACAAGGTGACTTTGCTGAACACCAGGTCATGCTCGAGAAACTCGGATCAGAAGTGGTACAGGTACGCCTGCCCAGCCATTTGCAGGGGCTGAACGGCCTGATCATTCCCGGCGGCGAAAGCACTACCATCGGGAAACTGGCCACCGAATTTGGCCTGATTGAACCATTACGACAGTTTGGCCTGGAACACGCCATTTGGGGTACTTGCGCCGGTGCGATTTTCCTTTCAAAGGATGCGCGCCGGAATCAACCCTTATTAAGGTTGATGGATATCGTGGTGGAGCGCAACGCCTTCGGGCGTCAGGTGGATAGTTTTGAGGTTTCCCTCAACGTGCCTGCGCTTGCCAAAGAGGGAACCAACGCACCCTATCACGCCGTTTTCATCCGCGCTCCTCTGATCGAGAGCGTTGGAAAAGGTGTGGAAGTGCTGGCATCGCTTGAAGATGGGAGAATCGTCGCCGCTCAACAGGGCCGCCTGTTAGCTACTTCTTTCCATCCGGAATTGACTGATGATGACCGCTTCCACCGTTATTTTATGGAGCTATCGAGATAATCGTCCGACCGTTCGCATGGTATGACCTGCCTTTCCTTTACCAATATCGGGACAGAGTCTCTTGCCTGAATAATTCACTGCTGCTCACTCACGGGAACCCGATCGGTTTTTCGGTTCTGCTCTCACGCCTCAGCATGACGGATGAGAGCTTTACGGTTGTCTGCCCATCCAATGAAGGTCAATCTGCCCTGATGGGCCAGGTACAACACTCACTGGGTGAACGTTCTGCACACTTAACTTTTCTTCTGCCTGGTTTGCCGGAACCTCACCCTGGTTTATTGGCGCTTCTCGATGAGCTGGCCAAACACGGCGGCGAAATGGGTGCCACCAATCTGCTGGCAGAAGTAAAAGATTCCGACAACACCCTGGAAGTGCTGCGCAGGAGCGGTTTTTCCATTTATGGATGGGAAACCATCTGGAAGCTGCCCCGCAAAGTAGAAGAAAACCAGACCAACTTGCATAATTGGGAACCCATGACCTCTGTGGATGAACCCGCAGTGCGTTCCCTTTACCAAACCCTGGTTCCCCCGCTGGTACAAACCGCCGAACCCTATTCGGGCCCGGATATCCGCCGTTTGATCTATCGTAACAATGGAGAGATGATCGCTTACGTCGAGAGCAATTCCGGCCCAAAAGGAATTTACCTAAAGCCCATCATTCATCCCGCTGCTGAAGCTCCGCAAGCGCTGCTGCAGGAGCTGGTGAATATTTTTCTGGGGCTGGGAAAACCCGTTTATTTGCAAATGCGTTCCTACCAGGCCTGGCTAACGCCTTTCCTCGAAGAAATTTGCGCTGATACCACCGTCCATTTTGCTTTGATGGTTCGCCATTTGACCATTCAGCAGTTCTCTCCCGCTTTGGTACAACGCAGAGTTTTGGAACACCGCCAGACCGAAACCTCGGCAACNNATGACACAAAAAAGAATTACCGATGATTTACACGCCCTGATGGCCGTGCTTCCACCCAGAATTGTGGATGCGCTTGCTGCCGCCAATAACAGTGATAATTTGATCGAGATTGTGCTTGATCTGGGCCGCCTGCCCATGGCTCGTTACGTGGATCAAGAATTGGCGCTGAGTGATAAAGAAGTTGACCGCAACGATATTGACCAGGTGGTTGCGCGCATCGGCGAATTTGATGCCGATAACCGCGCCGGTCTTGAGCGCACCCTGCACCGCATCTCAGCTATCCGCAACCGACATGGCACCATTGTAGGCCTCACCTGCCGCGTAGGCCGCGCTGTCTACGGTACCATCGACATCATTCAAGACCTGATCGAATCCGGCAAGAGCATTTTGCTGCTGGGCAAACCGGGCATTGGCAAGACCACCATGCTGCGGGAATCCGCCCGCATTCTGGCCGAAAATAAACGCGTCATCATCGTGGATACCTC
>PMIV01000084.1:1325-8350 GCA_003158355.1 Anaerolineaceae bacterium | reverse complement strand
GCATGCAATATGGCGAACAAAAAACAGGCAAAGGTGGAAGCAAAGGTCGCCCATTCCGGATTGGGCACACCCAGCATCATGCGCACCATCATCACAGTGGTAAGCAACGCAAAAACCATTAAAAAGATCAGCGCCAGGCGGTGAGCAATATGTCTCAATTCCTGTTTCTCCACCATCACAGCTTCAGCAAATCAGCCGGGAGCGGACGGTCTTCGATCCAGGACAGCAGTGCAGCATTGAATAACGCCGGGGCAGTCATGGCCCAGTTATGTTCTTTGGCCAGCGACGACCCCTGGCCGAGCGAGACCATCACTCCTTTTGAATTAGGGAGAACAGCCAGCAGCTCTTTACCTGACTGGATCATTTGTTTGTATTCCATTTTTCCCACCACCACCAATACAGGTGCGTTCACTTTTTCCAGCCCTGCAGGCAGGCGAAAATGGAGAGCATTCACCATCAAATTGGTGAAGCCGCTTTCTGTGGTTTCCTGAAAGGATTTTTTAAATTCAGGGAAGAATTCCTCACCTACCCCGGCGGATCCGCGCATATTCAAATGGATCCACCAGTCATTATTCTTGAAGGGTGCCATGAACCAGCGGTAAGAAATTTTGAAAAATCCGCGGGTATAGAAGTTCTGTCCGGGGATGGGCCGCAGGATGGCGCTGCTGCACAGCGCATGATCAACTACTTCGGGCGCGCGGCTGAGCAGATCCACCAACACCAGCGCTCCTTCGGAGAGTCCCACCACATGAGCCTTGCCGCCATGTGCCTGGCTGCGAATGAATGAGGCGATTTTATCTGCCGCGAAATCGATTGAAAACGGTCCCACCCCTGCGCTTTGCCCCTGTTCGGGTAAATCAGGCACCAGGCAGTGGAAATTTTCTTTGAAGAATTCCACCTGGTAACGCCACATCCAACCGGCAATTCCTCCCCCATGCAAGAAAACAATGCTAGGTGCCCCGGCGGGACCGGTCTCTATAAAGTACAGCCCTGTATTTGGGTCGATCGTCATTGCTTCCTCATTTAATTACGGATTAGTGAACTTCACCGTTCATTATACTCTGGCATTTTTTACCCTTGCATGATAAAAAACAGCTCCCAACCTTTAGTGGTTGAGAGCTGCCGTTGCTTGAGTGTTGAGCAGGAAATCTGAGAACGTTCGTTAATTTTCCAAATCTGGTCGTAAACGTTTCCACAAAAAGGTTGGGATTAATTGGGACCGGTGAATGTATAACCGAACACATTTGAACCATAATCGCAGTTTGTACCCGTGAAACGGCAAATTTTGAAGTAATAGGTGTAATGGTACGTTCCGGTCATGGTAAACACGCGATATTTGCCATCAGTTACAGCAACTGACCTTGCTTCGCCGTAGACTAAATTTGCGGGATCCGTTGCATAGAGAATTAGGAACCCGTTATCAAAGGTACTGCCCTTGGCTGTCCAATAAAGGGCAACAGTGCCGTCCCCGGCTGGTATACCTTTATAAATATATATCTTCGGGGTCGGTGGGACTGCGGTATTTCTGGGCGTGGATGAAGTGGATAAAACAGCGGCTGGTTTTGTCGGAGCAAGGGTTGCGGTCGGAGCCGTTGTTGCGGTTGCAGCCAATGCAGGTGTAGAAGTAGCTGTTGCGGTCTGGTTTTGATCAGGTGTAGCAGTGACAACGACAAAGTACGGTGTCTGGGTGGCTGCAGCTACTGTTGCAGGTTGTACTGCCGCAGTTGTTGGAGTAGTTACGGCTGGAGAACAACTCGCCATTAATACGATGAGAAACAGCATAGGAATTACCATTAATTTTTTATTCATTGATCCTCTTTTCTTAATTTACTAGTTAACCATTTTTTGAAATCGAATTTTTAACTGGATGGGGTAATGATTTTATTCCATAAACGCCCAATTAATCCTTTCACATTATATCAACATGAAAGGATTAATTTAGGACACAAAATATTTAGAGACTATTTGAATGTATAGGAATACACATTCGAATACAAATCACAGCTTGTACCGTTAAAGCGGCAAATTCTATAGTAGTAGGTTGTGTCCTTTACGCCGCTGACTTCATAGTAGCGGGTATTGGGGCTGCTGATCGAATAAGCTGAATAATCGCCGTAAGTTGGCGCTGATGAGGCAGTTGAATAAAGGATGAGAAATCCATTGGGGAAACTACCGCTCGCCTGCCAACGGATAGCAGCTCTTTCATATCCAATATAACGAACCGAGGAAATAGCAATGTATGGATTGACTACAGTGGCTGTCGCGTTGTTGTAACCACCGCAATAAGGTCTGGTCTGCTGTTGGTAATAAGGATGCGAATATGGCTGATTGTATGCCGGATTTTGATATTGCGTCGCGTAATTGCCAGAACTTACTGAGACAACATCGCTGTACAAATCGCAGGCTCCATTTATATAGCGGCAAACGCGGATGTAGTAAGTCTTTCCCGATTCGGTTTGAATGGTCGCTGTACGAGCGTTAACATCACTGATGTATGTGGAAGAATCCCCGGGGAACGAAGGCGAAGAATTGGTCGTTGACCAAACAACTTCAAACCCGCTTGGCATATAACCATCTGCATTCCAACTGACGTAGATCGAGTGGTCACTCTGTAAAGTAGTATTTGCCATTTTGATCACTGGGACCGGGGTAGCTGTTGGCGCTGAGGTGGCAGTGGCGGTGGGTACTTCGGTGGCTGGTTCAGGAGTGGCTGTAATGATAACGTATTGTACCGCTTCAGGTGTAGCCGTAACTACAAGTACCTTGGTTTCTGGTTCAGGCGTGGCAGTGACCACAATTACCTGATTCGAATTTGAGGCATTCTGGTTTCCAGTCAGTGCTGCACAGCCGGCGAGTAAAAATAGACATGGAAGAATACCAACGATTGTAATTTTTTTAAACATTTTTTCCTCCTAAACAGAATTCTCCTAGATAATACTTTAAATTAGAATTATTGAGAAGTTGTGTTGATTTCATCGAGAACCTATCATATTGATAGACATAATTTTACCTCTGGATTAGAATAAATCCATGAACGAACGTTCAGAATATAAAATCCCTGACCCCGACCATTCCCGAAAGCAAATCGTATCATCCGCTCACCGTCTCTTTTTGGAACAAGGCTTTCATGGCACCACCATGCGCCAGATCTCAAAAGAGTCCGGAATGGCTCTAGGTTCATTGTATACCTATTTTTCCGGAAAAGATGAGTTATTCAAAGCTGTCTTTGAAGCTTACAACCCCTATACCATCCTTTTATTGGCTCTGGATAATTCACAGGGGAACACAGTAGAAGACCTGGTGCGCACGGCCGCCCGCCGCATGGTCACCGCTCTCTCTGCCCGCCCGGACTTAATTAAGCTGGTTTTCATTGACGTGGTGGAATTTCAAGGCCAACACCTGCAGGCTGCATATCCGGAGGTGGGAGCGCGCCTGAACAATTTTGCTATGCGCATGAAGCGCGATCCGTCGTCACTCAAAGCCTATTCGGCCGATAGTATGATGCGTGCTTTTTTCGGACTGTTCTATTCCTTCCATACCACTGAAATGCTTCTCGGCAAAACCCCCGATCCGCAAACCCAGACAGCCGCCCTGCAAGATATGATCGAGATCTACCTGCGCGGTATTCTTGCCTGAAAATCATATCTATACGCATAATAAAATGAATAGATCAAAACCTTTCCCGGTGATCATCGAACCTTATTCCTTTAAGTGGCCTTTGCAATTTGAGGAAGAAAAAGCGCGCCTGCTCCAAGTGATCTCTCCTTATACGATCTGCATCGAACACATCGGTTCTACAGCCGTACCCGGCTTACCTGCCAAACCCGTCATTGATATCCTCATTGGTGTGCGGCGTTTGGAGGATGCCTGCCGTTTCCTTCCCCCTTTGGAACTTTTGGGCTATCGATACATCTCCGAACTCGAAAAAGAGATCCCGGAACGCAGATACCTGCAAAAATTAACTGCAAATGCGCACACGCATCATCTGCACATTGCCGAGCCAGATTCCCAGTTCTTCATTGACCACTTGCGTTTCCGTGACCTGCTGCGCGCTCATCCTGACCTGGCTGAAAAATATGCCAAATTGAAATACGAGTTGGCCAAACGTTACCGCTACGACCGCGAAGCCTACACGGATGCGAAGAGCGATTTCATCGAAAAAGCGCTTCTCTTCCCCTCATAACAATTCAGGCCTGAATTCTAATGAAATATTGAGAAGAAAACCGTATCATGTTCATAAGATGAGGAGGTTTATCACTTATGATGCAAACTGAAAACTTAACACAAGCATATTCGAATGCCAAGTATATGAATCTCGAAACGTATCGAAGATCGGGCGAAGGGATTCGTACTCCGGTATGGTTCGTCGAATCAGGTGGTCTTTTATTCCTTTTAACCCGCAGTGATTCCGGTAAGGTAAAACGATTACGCCACAACGCTGAGGTAAAGGTTGCCCCGTGTAAAATGAATGGTGATCTGACCGGCGACTGGTCCCCGGCTGAGGCTGCTTTCGTTGAATCGGAAGAGTCGATTAAAACTGTCAAAACCATGTTCGAACAGAAGTATGGTGCGGCACTGCGTATTTCCAGTGCTTTTTCAAAATTGCAGAAAAAGAAGCGTGTGTTCATTAAAGTCGCTTTAAAAACAGAATAATGCATCCACTCCATTAAATATGTAACCGCGGTAACGCTTTCCGCGGTTATTTTTTATCTTCCTGAATGCATCTATTTCACTCTGGCCTGATTGCAATTATTGCCTCTTGGCCTTCAGGCAAAACATGCAAGCTGGCGAAGAGGCAAATCTTGCATTATGGCCTGCACGAAATCTTTGCCCGCTGGCCTGAATGAAATCTTTTCCTTAAGGCAGCCAGAGTGCAAAATTCACCCCTCAAGTGAATGCAAAAATCGCACCTCTCTTGAGTGCAGAAAATGCACATGTTTCTATTCACTACTTAATTAAAGACTTTAACTACTTTAAGTTAATTCTCCGCCCTTTATTTCTTCTTTTGTAAATTCAATAATTCCTTTGTCAGAACCAGATTCCAATCATAACGCGGACTGCGCGAAGGCTGCTTGTATTGTCCCAGGTCGATTTCACCTGCATTGTAAGAACGCATGAATCGGATCAAGGCCAGGGTAACCAGTTGGCTGGCCGGGATCTTTAATTCCTCAGCCAGAGATCGGATGGATTCCCGCAGCATGGGGGGAAGATCATACGTAGCACGCTGTTCGCGGCGGGATTGGATCTTGATGCGCTGCTTCACTATACGTTCGCGTTGTTGACGGGGCATCTGGGCTTCTGCCTGGCGTTTTTCCATACTGGCCAAGAGATCGGCCACGGCGGGGTCAAGTGTAATGGGTCTGGGTTCATTCTTTTTCGTCACGGATCACCTCCAATAAGCGTTCCAATACCTGGTTAAAGCCGCCCTGGAATTGGCGGCCGTTTTTAAATCCCAACAATGCCGATGTATTGCGGCTGGTTTCCCAGAGGGTCTTCCCCTGCGCCGAGGCCGCCCGCACCGAAGCGTCCTGGGGAATGGGGGGCCAAACATGGCCGGAAAAAGTTTGCACCAATTCGCGAAACTGCGACAGCGTTTCTTTGGTGGTGCGCTCAAAAAATGTCGGCAAAATACTGTAACCGCGGTAACACTTTCCGCTCTGGCTTAACTCAGCCATCGTCAGTAAAACCTCTTTCACCCCGTCAATCGAGAGCATATCCAGCCGAGTGGGGATGACCACCCAATCGCTGGCGCTCAATCCGTTGATGTGTAAAACATCCAATGACGGCGCCAGGTCAAGGATGACCGCGTCATAATCCAAGCCTGTCAGATGGTCGCTCAGGATTGTTTTGCGAAAGTCCATCAGCGCGATTTGGTGTTTTACTTTCTCAGTTAATTTATCCCCGGGGAGCAGGTCCAGGTTCGGGCGGGCGTGTACGACCAAATTTTTAAGTGGTTCTTCCAGGCTGAGAAAATGATACAACCCGGCGGATTTTTGAAAACCCAGCGAAAGAGCGGCATGCCCTTGCGGGTCGAGGTCGATGAGCAGCACGCGCAATTTTTTGCGCGCCAGTCCATCCGCCAGTGTCACGGCGCAGGTGGTTTTTCCGACCCCTCCTTTTTGATTGGCAAAGGCAATTACACGCATACGAAATGATTCTCCATAAATAGCCAATAAGTTGTTGTAAATGAATGCGACTTTAAAATATAAGGGTCGCCCTTGATAATTGTATCTGATTAATCCAGTAAAACAAGGGTCGCCTCTGGTAATAATCGGCAGCAACAATAAGGGTCACCTCTAATGACCATGAAAAGGCAAGAAAGGCCGTTTAAATAAAGAAACACGTAAAGATAGTCATGTCCAGGGAGGAGACCCAATTTAAATGAAAATCATTGAAAATTTACTTTGGAATGATCGACCAAAAATTTGTCTTTTCAGGTAAAAGGAACAAGTGATCCTTGATTGAAATTTGACAGGGAAAATTAAAAATAAAGTACTTAAAAGTGTAACCACGGTTACACTCCGTCAAAATTTGTCAGGCTAAAAATACCCAAGTTGGCTGTTCAAAAGTGTTACCGCGGTAACACTTTAAAAATAAAAGACGCCTGTTGAAAGGCGTCTTTGTGTAATTGAGGGGAATAATTAATTGCGGTCCAGGCGTGCGCGGATGAGGCGAGTGAGTTCTTCGAGGAGTTCCAGCGCGCTGCCTCCATTGCCGCGGCTGACGACTGTGTCGGCGATTTCATCCAATACCTGGTCGCGGTCATACTCATCCAGTTCGTCTAATGTGGCGAGAAAGCGTTTTAAAGAACGGGTGGCCTGGCGGCTCGGTTCCGGCAAGACGGGATTGGAGACGCGCTTTTCGCCTGCTGGTTCGGATGCGGGTGGCGGGGTGGCAGCAACCTCGGCTACTTCGTCGGAGGTGAGCTGGTTTTGAATGGCCAGACGGATCATGCGTTCCCACTGCTCGCGCGGGGTGGCCAGCACTTCACGCAGCACGCGTTCCGAAAGACGGTAGCGGTCGGC
>PMIV01000084.1:0-1276 GCA_003158355.1 Anaerolineaceae bacterium | reverse complement strand
GAAGCTACTTCACAGGCTTGCTCCACCGCGGAAGGAGGTTCGGCGTGGCGGTTTTCCAGCACCTGACGCTGGCGGGTGGGGTGGGCCACCACTTCCACACGCAGCAGGGGTTCGTCATGCGCACCGGAGGAAGCGTACTGCAGGCAGGCAGCCCAGAAGCGCCGCTCGCCGGTCTCGATCTGGAAAATGTATTCACCGCTGCTTTTTGCCATCCAGGAACCAGTGATGGATTTGATCTGGCCGTGTTCACCAAAGGAGAAACCCATTGCCAGCAGACGATCAACTTCCTGATGGATGCCGCTATCAGACCCGGCCATATCTAGCCATTCCATAGCAGCCTGATAACAGTTGATCTTGCCTGAATAAAAAGCCACGCGCAAAGAAGGGGGCAGCAGGCGGCGCGGCTGAAAACGGTCGGGCAGCATTTGGCTGGGCTTTAACCGCTCAATGCGCTCCACCTGTGGCACATCTGTTGTGGGTTCNNCCGGAACTTTTACGGGTTTCGTGTAAGATCGCTTCGACGAGACCGCTGTATTCCTGGGTGGCTCTCGAGCTGGAAGCAATGGACTCGGTGGAATGGATCCGCGGGGGTCGGTAGGTGAAAACGTCCATGTGGCTGGAGTGCGCGTACGCCAGGTCGGAAGATTTGTGGATGGGTGCAAGCATCAGCGATTTGTAACGCTGCTGCAGCTCGGTGAGAATTTCTTGTGCTTCACTGCGCTGCTCTTCGCAGAGGGTGGGCAGGTAGCCGAAGATCTTCAGTTCGGGTCTGAAATGGGTCTTGATTTGATCAATGGTGCGCTGCAGCTCGATCAGCCCCGAGACCCCCAGGTAGCTGGTCTCGACCGGGATGAGTACCAGGTCGGCAGCCACCAGTGAATTGATCAACAGGTCGCCGGTGTTTGGCGGTGTGTCAATGACAATGTAGGCAAATTGCGCTTGTACCTGTGCCAGTGCTTTTTGCAGGCGGGTCTCGTTTGCCATTAATGAAGGCAGTTCACGCGCCGCCCGGATCATGCCTGAGTGATCAGATGGAATATAGAAAAGGTTGGCGTGATGTTCGCTGCGCTGGATCATGCGTTGGATGGAGGGCGGCGGGGTCTCGGTGAGCAAGGCAGGTAAACTCACCGGAAAAACATCTTTATGTTTGTCAAATGAGATCGCTAGCAGCGCATGGCCCTGGGGATCCATATCCACGAGCAAGACACGCCCGTCGGCCCCTTCTTCGTTTTCCAGGCGCAACGCCAATCCGGCAGCCAGATTGACGGCAGTGGTG
>PMIV01000089.1 GCA_003158355.1 Anaerolineaceae bacterium | reverse complement strand
CTTTGCTCCCTGGGTAGTGCACAACATTCTGGCGCGCGGGTTTGACCCTGCCAAGGTGACGTTGACTGCCGGTATGCTACGCATTCAACTGTGCGCTCCTATCATCTTTGGTCTGAGCGGTTTGATGATGGGAATCTTGAATGCTCACCAAAGTTTTCTTTGGCCAGCGTTTGCCCCTGCCATGTACTCTCTTGGCAAGATCATTGGCGTGCTATTCTTTGTGCCTCACTGGGGAGTTCAAGGCCTGGCCTGGGGGGTGGTGCTGGGGGCTTTGATGCACGCGCTCATTCAACTGCCTGTATTGGTGCGCCTGCCCGAAAGGAAGTTTTCTTTCGGGCTTGGGTTAAAGCTGCCCGAAGTGCATGAGGTGGCACGATTAATGGGCCCTCGCCTGATCGGGGTTTCGATTGTGCAATTGAATTTTTGGCTAAATACAAATCTGGCTTCTTTCTGGCCGGGTGCTGTGTCGTATATCACCCTGGCCTTTAACACTATGTTGATCCCTGAAGCGTTCATTGCACAGGCCTCAGCCACTGCAGCATTACCGACTTTCTCGGCGCAGGTCGCCCGGGGAAAACCGGACGAGATGCGTTCTTCGCTGGCGATGCTTTTACGGGCCGTGCTCAGCCTGGCTCTGCCGGCTTCATTAGGGCTGATCTTATTACGCCAACCCTTGATCGCTCTTATTTATCAAAATGATATATTTGATGCAACTTCCACTCAGATGGTGTGTTGGGCGCTGCTCTGGTATGCCTGCGGGCTGGTCTTTCACTCAGTGGTTGAAATTGTTTCGCGCGCTTTTTATGCGCTGCATGATACGCGAACACCGGTCAGCGTGGGCATTGCTGCCATGTCGCTCAATATTGGTTTTAGTTTTTTGTTTATTTGGCTATTCGGGTTAATCGGCTGGGCGCCTTTTGGCGGGTTGGCTTTGGCCAATACTGTGGCAACTGCACTGGAGACCTGCGGGTTGTTGTACTTTATGCGCCGCCGTCTGGGCGGTCTGCATATTAAGTTAATTGGTGAAGGTGTGCTTAAAGCTGCCCTGGCAACCGCTGTGATGTCAGCGGCATTATGGGGCTGGTTGATTTTCACCACGGGTCGGGCTAACTGGCTGGTGGCGTTAGGTGGTGTGGCAGTTGGTGGAGTGGTCTACCTGGTGATGCTAGCTCTATTGAAAGCACCGGAATTAAAACTCTTGGGAAATTTGCTTAAACGGTTCGTTCCTGGTTCACGTAAACCTGAGGGGTAAAAAATGGACTTCCTTTTGCGCAAGGCTATACCGGAAGATTCGGCGCAGGCAGTTCCCCTAATAGCAGCAACAATCGCCGGATATGGTGTAATGACCCTGGGGCTTGGTGATGAAGCGCTGGAGATGAATGCGCTCGCAACCTGGTTTGCTCTCCCCGGAAACCGATTTAGCTATGAGTATTGTTGGTTGGCGATTGTGGATGGAGAAACAGCCGGTTTGCTCTTGATCTTTCGTGGAGATGAGATCCCGAAACTTGAAGGTGGGCTGGTCAGAGGGATTTTTAAGATCTACCGTTCGATGCAAATATTCGGGATGGTCTGGCGACTTTTGATTTTAAGCCATACCGGTGAGGCCAGGCGGAATGAATTCCTGATTGCTCATCTGGCGGTGGCTCCCAAATTTCAACGAAAAGGGGTGGCTCAATTTTTACTAAAAAAAGCTGAATTTGAAACCAGACAAAACAAACTTTCACGGTTGGTGTTGGAGGTGGAAATTGATAACATCCCGGCAGAATCTCTTTATCAGAAGTTCGGATTTACGAGGGAGCATACCACTAGATTTAATCGACGCGCTAGAATACTGAAATGCCCAGGTTTCCATAAACTTGTAAAAATTGTTTAATATCGGAGGAAAATATGGTTGAATCGATCGGACAAGAATTTATGCGGCGAACCTGTTATGCAGAGCTTTCCGATAGCCCTCAGGCCAGTGGTATTATTCCGCAGCCGCCGTTGGAACTGCCTGTGACCCCGGGAACGGAATTGATTTCCCTACCCGATCCGGCCCAGATCAAGGTACCGCACATGGACCTGCGCGAAGCCGTGGAAGGGCGGCGCACGTTGAGGAAATATGCCGCGGAAGACCTTACTATAAAAGAGCTCACCTACTTGCTCTGGGTTTCTCAGGGGGTTAAAAGTGTGTCCAGCCGGCCATCGACTGCGCGCACAGTTCCTTCCGCCGGAGCTAGGCATGCGTTTGAGACCATCTTATTGGTGAATCGGGTGCAAGGGTTAAACCCGGGGTTATACCGGTATTTGGCCATTGAAAACAAACTGGCTCATCTTGCAGCCGATTCACAGATCAGCCAATCGATCACCAGCGCGTGTTTGGATCAATCGCAAGTGACCAACAGCGCGGTAACTTTTTTGTGGGTGGCAGTAGTGGAGCGCATGTTCTGGCGTTATGTAGAGCGGGGTTACCGCTATCTCCATTTGGATGCTGGTCACGTTTGCCAGAATTTGGCATTGGGTGCGGAACAGATCGGCTGCGGAATTTGCCCGATGGCCGCGTTTAACGATGATCAATTGAATCAGGTCCTGGGTTTGGATGGTAAGGATCAGTTTGTAATCTATTTGGCGACAGTGGGAAAAAAGTGATCTCCCCCGAATGTGAATTAAAACAAGCAGCGGTAATTGTGAAAAATCCGCTGCTTGTTTATTGTAAAAAAAATTGATCTAGCGAGATAAAATACTGGTCATGTGAATATAATCTTCAGAGATCTGTTTGACATTGGAAATTACATCATCGATTGGGATTGGAGTAATTTCAGTACCGTTCAAACCGACCATCACATTTGATAGCCCGGCCAGTAAAAATTCTACAGACTTGACCCCAAAACGGGAAGCCAGCATGCGGTCAAATGCAGTGGGGCTGCCGCCGCGCTGGATGTGGCCAAGGATGGTCACACGTGCGCTGAAACCAATTTCCATGGCGTCGATCATGGCGCTTAATTCTGAAGTATGCGGTCGATAGCCTTCGGCCACCACGATGATGGCATGGGTTTTGCCCCGACGGTAGGCATCTTCAATAGTATTCGCCACNNGCCTGTACGGCGAGATATCCGGATTCGCGGCCCATGGTCTCGATGAGAAAAGCACGGTTGTGGGAAGATGCAGTGTCACGGATCTTATCGATCGCGTCCACAATGGTATTCAAAGCCGTATCCACCCCAATGCACATATCGGTGCCAAAAACATCGTTGTCGATACTGGCCGGAACACCTATCACCGGGAATCCCTTTTGCTGAAGCATTTGGGCGCCGTGCAGGGATCCATCACCGCCGGCAACAATGACAGCATCCATTCCGACGTTGTTCATCTGGCGGATGGATTCACGCTGACCACTTGGTTCCCGGAATTCTTTGCTGCGTGCGGTCTGTAAAATTGTCCCGCCGCGTTGTAAAATTCCGCCCACATCGCGCACCCCTAATTCACGGAACTTGCCATGAATGAGGCCTTCGTACCCCTCTTCGATTCCTAAAACGCGAATGTTATTAACGGCTGCTGTTCGCACAACCGCACGGATGAAGGGATTCATCCCCGGAGCATCGCCACCGGAAGTCATTACACCGATGGTTTGGATTTTTTTCGTTGGTTCTACCATAGTCGTTCACTTTCTCTTACTGGAATTTGATTGCTTCAATTTGAACATTTTCATTTCCGACCAATTCTACCAGCCTATCGATCAATTGGGAATTAACTCCGGTGGTGTCATTGGGAAAATCAAGGAAATGGCGGTGTCCATTTTCAAAGATATAAAAGCAAAAATGATCGTTGCCAGGGCTGGAGCGCAGCAAACCGTGCACCCGTTTGAGCCGGCGTATGTCGCGGTCTTTTTCTCCGCTGGCGCGCAGGATGACGGTAACCATTTGGGTTTCATTTTTTTCTGTGTGCAGCGTTGGTTCGAACACCCGGGGAGAAATGATCAAGGGCGGCATGACCCCAAATGATTCAAGGGGTTTCACCGCACCCGCGAGGATGCCGGCAACCGCAATTTCAGGAACAGGCGTTTTGTCGGGTTCAGGTTGATTTTGCGGCAGGGGAGCCTCAGCGATCGGAGAATCTATAGCAGATTCTTGATCGGGTTCTAGTATTGGAAGATCTTCTTCGGGGCTGAACAGGGATTCCTCATTGCTCATGGGAGGCTCCACCAGATGCCAATCTTCTGGTTCTGGCGGCATGGGTGGCTCTTCTTCTAAATTACTGATCGAGGCAGCGGCAGCAACAGGAGCTTTTGGTTCAGCGATGGTGTGAGCCGTGCGGGCAGGCCGATAATCTGCTTCACTGGCACTTTCAGGCAAATTCTGCAAGTCTTCAGCTTTCAACTCTTGCAGGCTGTCGACCAGTACTTTGGGGTCAGCGCTTTGTTCATCCACTTTGCCATTGGCCAGGATGATGCCGTCTGTATGCACCAGTTTGCCAAATTTTGACCAGGTATTCGGGAAGATGACCAGCTCGATTGGCCCCTGCAGGTCTTCAATGGTGGCAAAAGCCATGAGTTTCCCGTTCTTGGTGGTAAGGGTGCGCATCTTTGAGACCAACCCGGCTACCGTCACCCGGTCTTTGGCAGAAGCGTCGCCCAACTCACTGGAGAAATGAGTGACTTTCATACGTAATAATGGAAGATAGGGGCTTAGTGGATGATCGGAGACATACAGACCGATCAGCTCTTTTTCCCATTCCAACTGCTCGCGTGGATCCAATGACGAAACGGTGGGCAGAGCGAGTGATTCTTCCACACCGCTGACAGTGCCAAAAAAGCTCATTTGCCCGGCCTGCAGCGCGCGGAAATGACTGCTGCTGACAGAGACCATGTTATCCATCACTTCCAACAGGGCTTTGCGCTGACCAAACTCATCCAACGCGCCTACACGGATCAAACACTCCAGGGTACGCTTGCCAGCCTGGCGCAGATCGACCCGGCGCATGAAGTCGTTCAAGTCTTTGAAGCGTCCGTCTTTGCGGGCTTCCATGATGAGATTGACCGGGCCCTCGCCGACGTTCTTGACGGCTCCCATGCCAAAGCGGATGGCAGGTTTCTCGCCTTCGCAGTCTTCGATACTGAAATCCCAGCCGCTGGAATTGACATCGGGCGGCAATACTTTAATGCCCATCGAGCGGCAGTCAGCTACATAAAACGCGATCTTGGCCGTATCATTTTTTGAGGCCGAGAGCAGCGCGGTCATATATTCCACGGTATAGTGCGTCTTGAGATATGCAGTTTCGACCGCAATCACACCATAATCGGCAGCGTGGCTCTTATTAAATCCGTAGCGGGCGAAGTTTTCCCAATCTTCAAATATGGCTAAAGCAATCTCTTCGGCAACGCCGTTATTTTTAGCGCCTTCGATAAATTTAACTTTGTGTTTCTGGATGGCGTCGGCATTTTTCTTGGAGATGGCTTTACGTAGTTCATCCGCTTCTGAGGCGGAGTAGTTTGCCATATCCATGGCAGCGAACATGATCTGTTCCTGG
>PMIV01000109.1 GCA_003158355.1 Anaerolineaceae bacterium | reverse complement strand
CCTGCTCCGAAAGACGCAGCCCCATGCGCCGGGTCAAGACCGCGGTAATGAGCAGCAGCCGGTTGAAGTCCACCCCATTTGGAGTGCGGCGCGGATTGCCCTGATTACTCGGGCTGGTGAGACCCTGGATTTCGACCAGCAGCGGGCGGGTGCCTTCCATCGTCACCGCAATGGCTGACCCCGGTGAATTGATCATGCGTTCAGCCAAAAACGCTTCTGATGGATTGGTCACTTCGACCATGCCGCGTTCGCGCATCTCGAAAACACCCACCTCGGCGGTGGCCCCAAAGCGGTTCTTCACCGAACGCAGCAGCCGATAGGATTGGAAGCGGTCGCCTTCCAGATAAAGCACGGTATCCACCACGTGTTCGAGCACGCGCGGACCGGCGATGACGCCTTCTTTGGTAACGTGGCCCACTAAAAATACGGCAATGCCGCTGCTCTTGGCCAGTTCGCGCAGGCGGTTGGCACATTCGCGTACCTGGCTCACCGACCCGGCAGTGGAATTCATATCCGGCAGATACACCGTCTGGATCGAATCGACGATGAGCAGGTCGGGTTTGAGCGCATTGACCTGCTCCAGGATCACGTCCAAATTGGTTTCGGTTAGCAAAAGCAGATCTTCGCTGAAAGGCTTTGTATCTTCCCCGGCCAAACGGGTGAGGCGCAGCGCACGCATTTTGATCTGGCGCTCGGATTCCTCGCCTGAAACGTATAACACTTTCAGACCATTTTTGCCATTGCCCGCCGGAGTAGCCATTTCTAACGACATTTGCAGCAGCAGCGTCGATTTGCCGATGCCCGGGTCGCCGCCCACCAACACGATCGAACCGGGGACAACGCCTCCGCCTAGAACGCGGGCAAACTCCCCAATGGGCAGGGGAATACGCGCTTCTACATCCCCTTCGATCTCGGACATGCGTTTGGGAGCCGAACGCGCGTTCAAACCACCGCGAGAGGGAGATTTTGCAGCGCTGATCGGAGCTGCCTCGATCACCTCTTCGACCATGGTATCCCAACCCCCGCACTGCGGGCATTTCCCCATTGGCCGAGGTGAAGTTCGTCCGCATTGTTGGCAGACATATTGCGTGATCAATTTTGCCATGAGGTAATTATACCTGCCCTAAGAAAAAACACTCCTAGGTCTGGAATTCTTTGGGTTTCCATTTGATTTTTTAACAAAAACATGTTTGACGCATCCGCCTAAAATGAGTATATTTAATACAGTACTCCGTCAAACCACATTCTATAGCCTCTTTGCACACATACATGTTTGACGGGGCACTAGTCGTCAGGTGGGAAATAAAATTAATTGGATCTGAACTCAAGTAATATCATATCCACAAGGAGAAACGAATATGGCTGATAATGGCAAGAACGACAAGGGAAAAAAGGAACAAAAAAAAGCACCAAAACTTACCCTGAAAGAAAAACGCAAAGCGAAGAACGAGAAAAAGGGAAAAACTTCGACCGGAACTCTTTAAGAGAATCGGTAAACATGAAAATCACGGGGTTCCTTCAAACTCCCCATAGAATAAAAAAGACCGGCTCACTCAGTAAGTGGGCCGGTTCTGTTTTTATAAATCGAGTTCGATCAGTTCGAGCTTTCTTCATCCATAGCCGAATCCAACGACTTCTTGATCTCTTCCCATTTCAAAAAATTGTTCAAATCGTTATTGATCTGTTTGAGGACAAATCCGATCACGGCCGCATCATCGACAAACCCAGCCAGCGGGATCCAATCGGGGATCAGATCGAATGGAGAGACAAAATAAATGATCGCTACAACCACCAGCACAATGGAACCCCAGGGGATACGCGTATAGTCGTGATGGATGTAAGCCTGAAACAATCTGAATAAAGCCTGTAAGCTTTTCCAAACATCTTTTAAGGGACCCCTGGCATCGTCCTTTTCGTCTGCTTTCTTTATTGCAGCATCCAAAAGTTTCTTCGATTTATCAGGGTCGCGCAGATAATCTTCGGCTTTTGAGCGTTTTTTATCCACTTCGTGTTCGATCACTTCTTCTATGGGTTTATTGATTTGTTCTTCCATTTTTTATCCTTTTCTGTTTAACCAGGCCAAAAATGTCTTGGCTCTTAAATCTTACCGTTAATCTGTTAGATTTTTGAATGAATTCGCAAGTCAGGATCGTTCTTCCCTTCCCGCAATTGAGTAAAAACAAGGAAGGCGAAAAACACCCCGGTAAGCTGCCGGGGTGTTCGATACTAATCAAGCCAATTGTTTGATAAAGCAGCGACGGCGTTTGTGTTGGCGTCTTTCAAAGTATTTCCATTGGGTCTGTACGTTCTGATTCGTTTCCAACTCGGGGTTGGATTCCACCTTCTTGACCCCGTTCTTGATGAAGGCATTCATGATCTGGTTCATGAGAATGGCATTGACACCGTTGCCCAGGTATTCGTCCTTGACACCGATCAGATACAGGTCGGCGCGTTCATTGCGGCCAAGAGCGCGCAAGAGATGAATGAACCCAAAGGGGAAGAGCAGCCCGCCCCCTTTTTGCAGTGCTTTTGAAAAAGATGGAAAAACGACCCCAAAGGCGACCAGTTTGTTCTCGGCATCCAGCACCAGGGGCACGTATTCAGCGATGGCCAGGCCGAAATATTGATCAATATAGGCTTGAACCTGTTCCTGGCTGAGGGGCATCACCCCGTAAAGATTTCGATAGGCTTCTTCGAGTAAGGCGAAAATGTCTTTGGCATAGGGGAGAAAATCTCTTTTGTTGCGCGCTGCTAAAAGGTGCAGATTATAGCGCTGCAGAACCAGTCCGGCCGCTTTGGCGATCTTCTCATTCGCCTGCTGCGGAACGGTGATCTCGTATTCCATCCAATCCGTGTCTTTGATATACCCCAGCGCATCGAGCGCCTGCGGATAATAGGGATAATTGTAGTTGGTGGCCATTGTGCCAAGTTCGTCGAACCCTTCCACCAGCATGCCTTCGCGGTCCAAATCGGTAAAGCCGAGGGGACCGTGCACAGCCGTCATGCCTTCGGCTTTGGCCCACTCTTCCACCGCGCCCAGCAAGGCTGCCGGGACGACCGGGTCATCGATAAAATCGAGCCAGCCAAAACGCATGTAATGCTGCCCCCATTTTTCATAGTATTTTGCCGGGAGGATGGCTGCTACGCGCCCGACAATTTTACCGTCTCGGTAGGCCAGTAAATATTTGGCTTTGCAATCTTTAAAGGCCGGGTTCTTATCCCAGCGCAGCGTATTGCATTCATCCATATAAAGAGGCGGCACCCAGTAAGGATTGCCTTTATAGAGGGTATTCGGAAAACGAATAAACCGGCGTAGCTCCTGGCGGGTAGTCACTTCTTTAATTTGGATATCCATACGGCCGCATCCTTGAACTTAAATATAGAATATCTTACCTCAAATACCTTCAAGGGCAAGATATATTTGCTTCAATTGATCTTCTCAAGTGAATTTAAAAACCATCTGCTGGGGAACGCCCCGTTATTTCCCGGCTATTTTGGCAGCTTCTTCGATCCAGGCCAGCAGGTCAGCCTGATTGGAATATTTGTAGGCTTTGAAACCGTTATCTGAAATCTGCGAGGGAATATCACCAGGCAAGTCCATTTTGCCTTTTTCATCCGGAATGGCATGGATCTGCAGCGCCAGCAAGCCGTTGCCGCGCGCGAGTGACTGGTAAATTTCGTAATTGATATATTTGCGCTTGGTGGCCCCATTTGAGATCAATATCACCGAGACGGTGGTGTCGGCCAGAGCGCTGTCGACCATCTGTTTCACTTCCAGGTCCCCTTTGATCTTTTGCTCATCCCATAAGGTTGAATCTTTGAATCCAGCCGAAGCAGTCGCTTCGATCCCCGGCAGGTCTTTGAGTTGGTTGGCCTTGAACACATTTTTGTAATCAAAACTAAAAAATACTCGTCTGACCATATAACAATCTCCTGAATGTGAAATTGACTATGAGAAAAAAGATTTTTTTCATTATTGTCTAGACTTGTGGATTATAGCACGGGAATGAATGGATTTAAACAAAAAGAAGGCCGGAGACCCTGACGGGTTTCAACCTTCTTCTAATATCCTACCTCCGATCTGGAAGGTGGATGAATGAAGCTTCCCTGGCAATCAGGAAAGAGCTAATGCAGGTAATTCAGCAGCCCGACAACACAGAACCGTTTTCTCATCAGGTTTATCGGGGTCTATCCAAAGTTTGCCAGTTTAGGCTAATCCCAATTCAGTCGGGAGGCTGTTTGCCCAGGCATGGATGGTTTCCCAATTGCGGTAGTCCCCTTCGGCCATTTTTCCCGATGTATCTTTCAAAAACGCCATACGAAAGAAAGATGGGAGCGTTTGGTAATCCAATTTTCCGCCAAACATGGCCAAGCTTTTATTGTTGGTCAATTGCTCCACGAGCGGGGCAATATATTTGGCGGCATCAACGAGGTTCTGCGGCGTGTCTTCAGTCATCGCCAGCCCAACTGAGAAAACTGCCGTGGGAATGCGAGCAAGAGTTCCCTTATGCCAGAATACAAATCTGCGCATTTCACCCAGAGGTTTGAACATGCGGATTGCCGTACCCAAAATCACNNGCAGCGCCAGATTGGCTCAATACCTGTCCAACGGTCTGTGCCACCTCAGCGGTGGAGCCGCATTTGCTGGCATAAACGAGTAAAACCTTCTTTACCATATTCTTCTCCTTATCTTAGGCAAGTTGTATGACGGATTAATCTGACTTGTTCGTTGCTCGCATCGCTATAACTGTGACAGTTCCGGTGACTGTCAATAATATTGAAAGTTTACTCTTTTCGGATCCTTCCAAAATAATGATTCCTTATGGCGAACAATGTCACCTATTAATACGGGAAAACCTGGAAAAAATTGGTAAAGTGATTTTTTTATGAAGATAATTAATCAATAAAAAACCGAGTGAACTCTGACCACATTCACCCGGCATAAAGAGCATTTCCCCTTGGCCTACAGACCTTTGAAATAGGTTGCCAGAGCCAACAAGACAAAACCAAAAGCAACAAACCAAAAAGAATATGTGCTGACAAACGGGATGGTCACAAAATGTGCTATGATGCCCAACACACCAGCGATCACAGCGATCCACCAGGTGATATTTTTCGGTTTCGAAAGTTTCATTTTATTCTCCTCTAGATCATTATTTAGATTATAAATTTTTCTTCAGTCAGAAAAGGAACCAAATCCTATTAATAGTATAGCATTTCTCCTGTTCATACGTTTCCATCAACAGATTTGCCGGTTTGTCTAGACTTTTTCTGTATTGATCCATAGATGAAAGAGATCAACCAACCCATCCCCAGAGCAATGCTTATGGTGGAGAAATAGACCGGAAAGAGATAATAACGATCCCAATCCAGTGGTGTAAACAGCGAAGGGATAGATACAGCTGCGCCAACTAGCAGCACCGCCAGAGAAGCCTGGTTTTGGTTACGACCTTTTAGATAGCCTATAGCTTTCATACCAAGCACGATCACACCAATCAGGCAAAGTGCCAGGTTGAGCCACACGGCTCCAGTAAATCGCAGGCTCGCATAATTTTGGAAAATTCGGGGAATCTCCACCTGAACATGCTCAACCAGGCCTTCTAACCTGGCAGCGGGATATTGAATCTGTTGAAAATGCATCTCGTTTATTCTGTCGAAGAAAAGCATACTGATCCGCTTCAATGGATCATTCCAAAGGAATGGGTTGAGAACAAGAAAAGTAAATTGTGATACAAAAATCAGGATTAAAACCGAGATCAATCCAAAACGCAGTTTCAGGGTTGGGTTTTGCTTCAGTCGGCCAGCAGCAATCCCCGCTAAAGCAAAACCAGCCGCCAAAACAGCCAGCCCATTGAGTTTTGCCGATTCTGCCAACCCGATGAAAATGGCCAGAAATATAAAATTTAGATACAAGCGCTGCGGCTTTTCATCAGAAACTTGCAGCAGGCGGGTAGAAAGCCATATGCAGCCGGCAGTACAGACAAGCAGCGTGGATTCCCCCATGGCTCGCCCCAGCATCTGCGGCAAGTATCTACTGAGCAGGCACAACCCTACCCAGAGGTAGGCAGGGGTTCGCCCTCCGATTCGTTTGAGCAAAACAAAGCCGATGCATACCGAGAGAACCTCTAGAAAGATCATGGGCAAACGCGACCACCAAAGCAATTGTTCTGAAGGTATGTGGCATTCAGCGGTATTTGCCGCGTAGTCTTTCTGATAATCCCAGGGAGCGTTCAGATCCGCGGTATCCAGCCCGCCCAAGCGGCGGCCCACACCGATGACGTATCGTGCCAACTGCGGCTGTGTGAGATTCCAATAAGTAGAGTCCCACAATGGAGAATGAATATCTCCGCTGACATAGGCTTCAAAAACAGCGCTGGTACTGATCCATTGGCTTTCGTCCGGTTGAAACGCGACCTTTTTTATTCCGTTGCCATAAACGCCGAGCAGAAACAAAAATAGAAGAAAAAACTCGAGATATTTCAGAAATGATTTACCGCGCATATACTCATTTTATGCCTTTTTTCTACAGGCAAAAATCATTTTTGATCAAGCGTGCTAGAATTAACCATAGGTTACAAGAAAGAGGTATTTCAATGGACAAAAAAGGGTTAGACCAACTTCTCAATCAGCTTCACGAGGAGATAAAAAACACAAAGGCAGTTGATGAAAAAGGTACCGACCTGCTGCGCGCTCTTGAAGCTGATATTCAATCACTGCTTAACCGTTCAGAGGAATCTCAATCACAGGTACGTCCATCTACCATCAAAAACCTGCAAAACGCACTTGATCACTTCGAGGTAACCCATCCCAATCTCACTGCCGCGATCTCGGAGCTGTTGGAAAGCCTGAGCAACGCGGGGATTTAACCTGCATCACTTCTGGCTAAAAAAAAACTGGATGATTTTCATATGCAAAACTGGTCGCATTATGAAACACTCTTTTTAAATATGATTCGGTTGGTACGGATCTAACCCTTATTTGACATCCGTTCCCAATCACAATAGAATCAATCTAGTTAGTGCACTTTGTTTGTTCATCGGTTGCATCTGGATGAATGGCAACGTTATTCGTGGTAAATTCAACTTTTCACACCTGAGGATGAACCTTATGGAAAAATTATTGTTACAAAACACTGATTTAACGGTATCCCGTCTTTGCGCCGGCTGCATGGGTTTGGGCGGCGGTTGGGAAAAAGGCATTCCCCTGACCAAAGAACACGAGAAGCAGGCGAACGAATTTCTCGAAGCAGCCCTGGAACAGGGTATTAACTTCTTTGACAATGCCAACATCTATGCGTATGGCAAAGCCGAAGAGGTATTCGGCCGAGTAGTAAAGGCTCACCCCAGCCTGCGTGAGAAGATCGTGATCCAATCGAAGTGCGGCATCCGGTGGGTCGATGATCCCCCGGGCAGCCCGCAGCGTTTCGACTTCAGTTATGAGAACATCATGGCCAGCGTCGAGGGCAGCCTGCGCCGTCTGCACACCGATTACCTCGACATCCTGCTGCTGCACCGCCCGGACGTGCTCTGGGACGGCCAGGAGATCGCCCGCGCTTTTGCCGAACTGAAAAAGGCCGGTAAGGTGCATTACTTCGGCGTCTCCAACCAGAACCGCTTCCAGATGGAATATCTGCAGAGCTTCCTTCCCGATCCGCTGGTGGCAAACCAACTGCAGATGAGCCTGCTCCACAACGGCTTTGCCGAAGTGGGCATTTCGTTCAACCAAAATTCACCGACCTACCCTGACGGTTGGGAGGGTGTGCTGGAATACTGCCGTCTGAAAGGTGTTGGTCTGCAAGCCTGGAGGAGCCTTGACCAGGGCATTCTGAGCGGAGGGGATACCTCTCAGGCCCCAGAAAATGTGCAGAAGACCGCCGCCCTTGTCAAGCAATACGCTAAAGCCCGCTCTGTGCCCGCAGATGCAGTAGTCCTCGCCTGGCTGCTGATGCATCCGGCGAGGATCATCCCGGTGACCGGCACCACCCGCCCTGAACGCCTGGCCGCTGATGCGAAGTCGCTTGAAGTGACCCTGAGCCGCAATGAATGGTATCGCCTGTTCGCGACTGCCCGCGGCAGCGAAATGCCATAATAGAACAGATTTGGTTAACTTAAAACGACACCCTTTTGATGATGGGTGTCGTTTTGGATTTAAATAGCCGCTATTAATCAGTAATAGTTAATCGTCCCTTCGCGTGATGGCTCAATTCCCGGCCTGATAAGCCGCTTTACGGAAGGTAATTTTATAGATCCCGGGTTGATCTTGAGCAATGGTTGAGATATCACCGGTAATCGAAATCCAGGTATTGCCAGGCTGCAATTCCATTAAATTTCCGGCAGCGTTAAAGAATTGCAGCGGAGCGCTGCCAGTGCTACCCTGCCATTTGCCTTCATAGACCTTTCCATCGCGGAAGACCAGGGCCTTGCCTGAAGCTCCAGCCAGCGCCACCTTATGGATGCTATCTTTGCTGTTCAAGGTGGTATATTTCGCAAAAACTACGATTACATTTGAGAATGCCAATTGTCGGCTGGTATTGCGGTCTACCTGTGGAATCATGTTATAGGTCGTGTCATTCACCTGGTTATCGATCCAGCGTAAGTACTTCTTTAGCGCGGCATCGTACTTCCACAGGCCTTCATTGTTACCGCCAAAGTGCATGGTCAATTCTGTAGCGACCGTCCCGCCTGCAGGAGCCACTGAGGTAAAGGACATTCCATCTAAAACCGGTTTTGTATTTGAGGCGTCGGCAAATTTCGCATAATACTTGCTCATTTCTGCGGTGTTGGCAAACCAGTTGATCTCAGAAATTCCATATCCCTTATCACAAATAGCGGGGCAGGTATTCGTGGTGCCGCTGATCTCCCGAGATTGACCCAGGCGGCTGTCAATTTCAGCTTTTTCAGGTGCATAAGCAAACATCATCCCCAAGACACCCTGATACATGCTCACCAACCATTGATCGATATATCGCCCGGAGCGCATGGGGCCAACCTGATCCGAATCCTGGCCGTAAAAAAGGGCTAAATACCGATTCCAGCCCCCGCCGGTTGAATAATCAAAGACAATGTCTGCTTTGGAGAGACCCGCGTGAGGTCTACCCTCCCGCGGAAAATTGGATACCTTAATCATCACCGGACGCCGGTTCAAAATGGCAGGGTCAGAAACCACCAGCCCGGTCAAAGGGTCAACGTTCCCAGGGAAATTCGTCGGTCCATATTGCACCTCGATCGGTGCGGGGGTCGCCGTGGACATAGCTATCGCCGTCGCACTCGGAAGGACCAGTGTAGTTGGCATTACTGTTACAGTTTGAACTGTTGCGGTTTGAACTGTTTCAGTAGCAACTGTTGTCTGAGTAGGTGTGCTGGCAGAAACAGTCTGGCACGCTGCCAGAACCATACTTAAAACCAGAGCCATCGCTATAAACCGCGCGGCCTTATTCATTTTTTTCATGATCTCTCCTTGTGTTCCTTACAAACAATCCCCCATTGAACCGATTTGTAAGTTTGGATCCTGCAAGCTGCGGGAAACCCCGCAACCATCCGGAATCTAAGAAATTACTTGACCTGCTCTTCTTGCGGCAGACTCTGTCCTTTCGTTATTTTCCCCTTTTATTCTTCTGTAATATCATTATATCCGCACCGCCAAGCCTTCAGCATTGCTAGGTCGAAGCGATGAACCAAAAAGACACCCTTTCAGGTGTCTTCGAAGTTTCTGCATTCCTTTTTTCAAATATTCCGGAACAATCTTTACTGGCGAAATCAAGGATCAATTTACGCAGTAATCTTTTTCACCCATACAGTATATTGATCCATCCAGTTCTGTAAAAATTGTTTGCTGCCAGCGCCAATTTCCCTGTTTTCATCAAAAAGCCCTTCTTTCATCTGGATAAAGGCTTCGGGCTGACTAAGCGTAGGCACATTGAGGAAAACCAGAATATTGCGCAAATGCTGCTGCGCCAATGCCGTTCCGATGGCTCCGATCGATACTCCCAGAATCCCTGCCGGTTTTCCGGCCCAGTCGTTTTGACCTCTTGGGCGTGATCCGAGATCGATCGCATTCTTGAGCACTCCCGGGATCGAACGGTTATATTCAGGGGTCACAAAGATCAAGCCCTGTGCTGCCTTGAGCTGTTCTTTGAAGAGCTTAACCGCTTCGGACGGATTTTCTTCATCATCCTGGTTATAGAGCGGCAAATCGCCGATGTTTACCTTTTCAAAAGTGAATTCCGGAGGCGCCAGTTTAACCAGCGCATCCGCCAACCTGCGATTTAACGATTCTTTGCGAAGGCTCCCAATAATAACTGCAATCTTGTACTGACTCATTATTTACTCCATTGAATTAAAAATGTTGCGTATACTTTCTTTACAGATCAGTTCTTCCCTTAATTATAGGCCTTTAAAAAGGACATTTTGACCGGTAAAAGGCGCGGCAGTCCGCGAAACGAAGAAAATCAAAAAAAAAGCTGCCCATCAAAGGGAGAAAGGATTTGACTCTTTTTATATCACTTCTCATTCAGCCTATATATTGATTCTATTATTGCAGCAAAGTGACACTTATCCAAATTCTAGGAGTTTTATCTGGTATTAAAGGTAATGCCATTGCTTGGGCCAAATTAATCTGTTTTCAGGGACAATAGTATTTTTTATTGATATTCGCAACCGTTTTTGGGGAAATTTAAAGCAATAAAATTTAGCTATTAAAAAGTCAGTTTAAATGTTTGAAAATGGGAAAACAAAGAAAATTTTGATCAGGGATTTGAAGAATACCAGCAGTTTTTGGAGTGGAAAAAAATAAAACAACATGAAAAATAAACTCACGTTGTTTTACAGAATTTTAGAGGGCAGGATTCGAACCCGCGAAACCTTGCGGTTTTACCGTATTATCAATACGGCGCCATCAACCACTCGGCCACCTCTCCAAAACTATGCAAAAGCATAGTAAAAATACTATACATAATTAAAAATAAAATGACACGTGTGAACACTGACGTGTCATTTTTGGTCAATAGCTCCTCGTCGAAGACTCGAACTTCGAACCTAGC
>PMIV01000001.1 GCA_003158355.1 Anaerolineaceae bacterium | reverse complement strand
ATCTGAATTCGGTCCTGGACGGTGCCAAATTCGAGAGCCAGGCGCAGGGCCAAAGCGGTTCCGTTTTTGAATACCGCTTCAGCAAAGGCAGCCAGTGGATCATTATTGCCTGGCATGCCCAGGATGGGGACACCCCCATTCCGGTGACGTTGAGCAATTTGCCGGTGAGCAACCTGACCGCTTTCGCCGTGGACGCGGCCGCGTTTACCTCCGCCAACGGCACTACCATTGCGGTGGACGCCAACGGGACGGCCACGGTATTGTTGAACGAGCGTCCGGTCGTCTTTTTGGGCCAGACCAGCAACCTGGCAGCCGCAGTGCAGCAGGACGCAGCCAGCCAAGTGAATGAATGGAAGTACAAGATCAAACTCTCTGCCCATCAAAGCGTCAACCAACTCAAGGCGGACATGCTGAACGCCATTAAAGGACTGTTCCAAAGCGCCGAAGACAAAGTGGTGCAATGGGGAGAAGACAAGCTGAACAGCCTGTTAAATTAACAGTGCCCGTAAAAGTGTATAATCGCCATTATCGATTTGTTTGAAAGGACATTTATGACACGCAAATTGGCTGTTCGAATCATGTTTTTAAGTCTGATCATGACCCTGGCACTTGCCAGTTGTAACCTGCCCACCATCACTCCGCCGCCGGCTTATGCCCCCACGGATGTGCCGACCATTACCGCAGTTGTGCCGCCCACTGCCATTCCGGCCACAGCCACCCCCGTACCGCAGGCACTGGTCATCAGCGGCACAAATGCCATTCACCTGAGTGCGGTGAACAAGGCTCCGGCCACTAACGTGCAATCGCTGACCTGGTCGAGCGACAGCAGCACCCTGGGTCTGGTGAGCCAAAACCAGGATGCCAACGGCAATTCTATCTTCAGTGCCACCTTGTTGGATGCCAAACTGGCTGTCAAAACGGTATGGGCTGAACCCAACGGCGGACACATCACCCAGATCAGCCCGGACGGACGTCTGGCCGCGGTGATCTCCAGCGATCTGAAAACGCTTAATCTAATCGATCTTGGCGACGGCAACAAGGATGTCGTCTCGATCTCCCCGCAGTACTCCATCGGCGGTGCCACCTTCGCGCCGGATGGAAAATCTTTCGCGTTCACAAATTATGAGGCGATGTCGGTTTCGGTGAACAGCCTGCCTTCCGGGTCTGAAACAAAGGTGCTGAGTGGATTCACCACCGCTGCCCCGGTTTTCGAGGTTGGTTTTGCCGGGAATTCAAGCGACCTGGTCTGGAAAGCGCGCGCGACCATCCAACTGCAGAACATCGCCAGCGGAACCCTGGGAGCCACTTTCAACCACGAAGATTTCGTCAGCGCCTACAGGCTTTCACCGGACGGCAAAGTGCTGGCCAGTGCCTCGCTGAAAACAATCAACGGGAATCCTCAATCAGTGGTGCAATTGTGGGACGCGGCACTGGGCACCGAACTGCACGTTTTGGTGCTGCCGCAAAGCGCGCTGGGGCTGAGCTTCTCCCCGGATGGCACGCTGTTAGCAGTGGCAACCGGTAACGACGTGCAGATATGGGACGTGGCTTCCGGAACGCAGGTGGCTACCCTCAGCGGCCATTCGGCGCCGGTGAACCTGGTGGCATTTTCAGCGGACGGCAAGAGTCTGGCTTCGTGCGGGCAGGACAATCAGTTGATTTTGTGGCAGGTGTATCAGTAGATCAAAGCGCCTAAAAATAGCTATTTCAGTCCCTGTCTGGTCGCAGACAGGGACTTTTTGGGTAAAACCGCTATGGTATACTTCAAACCGCACTCTCGAGGGAGTGAGGATTATGCCTGTATTAAACGTGCAATCTCTTTCAAAATCATACGGTGCCCTGGATATTTTCAGCGACATCTCTTTTTCGATTCCGCATAAAAGCCGCATCGGCCTGGTGGGCCCCAACGGGGTGGGTAAAACCACCCTGCTGCGCATTTTGATCGGTGAAGAAGAAGCCACTTCCGGCCTGGTCAACCGCGCCCACGGCATTCAGATCGGCTACCTGCCGCAGGAGGCCCGCCTCAACTCCGACCGCTCGCTCTGGCAGGAGTGCCTGACGGTGTTCCAGCCGCTGCTCGACCAGCAGGCGGAGCTGCATAAGATGGAAGAACAACTGACCCGCGAGGGCCAGGCCGAAGACCTGTTGGAAAACTATGGCCACCTGCAGGCTGAATTCGAAGCGCAGGGCGGCTACACCTATGAGAACCGCATCCGCATGACACTCACCGGCCTGGGTTTCAGCCAGGCTGACGGCAAACGTCCGCTGGCGCAGCTCTCGGGCGGGCAGCGCACCCGTGCTTTACTGGCGCGCCTGCTGCTGGCGGAGCCGGATCTGCTGCTGCTGGATGAACCCACCAACCATCTGGACATCGCCGCAGTAGAGTGGTTGGAAGATTATCTCAAAGCCTGGCCCGGCGCGGTCTTCATTGTTTCGCATGACCGCTATTTTCTCGATCAGGTGGTGAACACCATCTTTGAGATGACCCCCGATCTGGAAGAATACCGCGGCAACTACAGCGCTTACCTGAACCAGCGCGAAGAGCGCTATCAACGCTATCTGCTGGAATTCCAGGCGCAGAACGAGTTCATCGAAAAGGAAGAAGAATATATCCGGCGCAACATTGCCGGTCAGAATACCCGGCAGGCACAGGGACGGCGCAAACGTCTGGAGCGCCTGCTCGCGGATACACGCATGGCACCGCCGGTACACAAACGCTCGCTGCACCTGAACCTCAACCCGGCCGCCCGATCCGGCGAGCTGGTGCTGCGCACGCGATCGCTGAGCGTGGGTTATGCCGACGAAGGCAAACCCCTGTTCAACGTTCCTGATCTGACGCTGGTGCGCGGCGAATGTGCGGCCATCATCGGCCCCAACGGCGCCGGCAAGACCACCTTTCTCAAGACCATTTTGAACCAGATACCGGCTCTGGCCGGGGAAACCCTGCTCGGCTCCAGCCTGCACATCGGCTATTTTGCCCAGGCCCACGATGACCTGCATCCGGGCTGGACGCTGATGGAAGAGATCCAGGGCGTGGCGCCCAAGATGCTGCCCGCCGAAGTACGCGACTACCTGGCCAAATTCCTCTTCACCGGGGATGACGTGTTCAAGACGGTGAGTTTGCTCTCCGGCGGCGAGGGCGGACGCCTGGCGCTGGCCTGTTTGGCGCTGCAGGGCGCCAACCTGATGCTGCTGGACGAGCCCACCAA
>PMIV01000257.1:5615-12247 GCA_003158355.1 Anaerolineaceae bacterium | reverse complement strand
GCTGCTGCCCGGCCACGTTCTCCGGGCTGCCCAACGCCTTCAACTGCGCGATCATCTGTTCACAGGTTGGGGTGATTGGGGTCATAGCCGATCCATTCTATTGTTCGATTCCCGGCAAAGCGCTCGGCCATCGTGGCCAGCGCCTGCGGGTTGTTGTCGATCAAAATAAACTGCCGCTCCGCTTCCAGGCAGGCCGCGCCGGTCGTGCCGCTGCCCGCGAAGAAATCCAGCACGGTTTCGCCGGGGTTCGACGAGGCCTGGATGATACGCCGCAGAATGCCCAGCGGCTTCTGAGTGGGGTAACCGGTCTTCTCCTTGCCGTTGGTGGGCACGATGGTGTGCCACCAGGTGTCGGTCGGGGTCTTTCCCAACGCCGCTTTCTCCGGCCCCACCAGCCCGGGAGCCATGTAGGGGATGCGCTCGATGGCATCATAGTTGAATGTGTATGCCTGCGGGTCTTTGGCGTACCAGAGAATGTTATCGTGCTTGGCGGGCCACTTCTTTTTAGTGCGCGCGCCATAATCGTAAGCCCAGATGATCTCGTTAAGGAAGCTCTCCCGCCCGAAGATCTGATCGAGAAGCACTTTGCAGTAATGCACTTCGCGGTAATCGATGTGAAAGTACAGGCTGCCGTTGGGCTGGAGCAGGCGGTAAGCCTCACGCAGGCGCGGCTCAAGGAAAGCGATAAAGTCATCGAACACGTCAGCATACCCCTTGGAACCCACCTTCACGGTTGAGTAGCGGTTGCCGGCAAAACCGGTGCGGTCGCCGTCCTCGGAGCGTTCGGTGCGCAGTTGGGTGCGGCTCTGGGTGTGCCCGGTGTTGAAGGGCGGGTCGATGTAGATGAGGTCCACCGAGGCAGAGGGCAGCGATTGCAGGGTGGTTAAGTTATCAGCGAAGTAAATACGGTTATTGGGCATGGTGTTATTTTAGCAGAAGATCAGCGGGTTGGTGATTGGATTTAGATCATTTACCACTAAGGCACGAAGGGCACTAAGAAATACCAAACCTAATTAATAAAGGTTGATGAAATTATTTGTTTCAAAAATGCATCCCCCGGTAAAGCTGGGGGCAGGTCAATTCGAAACAAATTCCCTTTATGGTTTCGATAACTATAGGAACAAATAGAAACAAATGCAGACTGCCTGAATTTATATTTTGGCCATATAGAAATATTGTTCCATATTTCTATTATACAACAACAGTCAAGTAAAGTAAGTATTGTAAACAATTGATCTACGATGCACCCTATCTAAAAAATATATCGATTGGTTTTACCAAAAATATATAGAGAAATAGGTTTGAAGAGAATTTTTCAGGGGTTTTACAGAATCTTTGGATTAATACTCCGTCAAACATCATTCTATGGAATCTTTGAACTCATATTCAGAACAATATACCCCAACCGAAATCATATATTCATGTTTGACGGGGTAATAGTAGGAAAGATATGCTAATGCCGGTGTATAATCATTGTAGCGTTTTATGCTACAAAGGAGTCTAAAATGGAATTTATCCCCTATCGTGTTTTACGGAATGAACCTGCCGCCCTGCGGAAAAAACTGGAAACTGAGGGCGAACTAGTGGTCACAGTGGATGGCAAACCTTTTGCGGTAATGATCGATCTGACTGGAAGCGATAACATGGACGATATTTTTCTCATGATTTCCCGCTTGCGAGCACAAATGGCCGCGCGCGCTATCCGTAGCCAGGCCCGACGCGATGGTTTGGACAAGCTGAGCAACGAGCAGATCAACTCGCTGATTCAGAAGGCCCGCAAGGAGCGTAAAAGCTGATGCTGGTGGTGCTGGATACAAACGTCATTGTCAGCGGGCTAATGAACGAGGCAGGCAAACCCGGGAAGATCATTGATCTGGCCCTGGAAAATCGCTTTCAGGTGGCCTATGATAACCGGATATTGGGAGAATATGAAGACGTACTGGCACGGCCAGAACTGCATATCCGACCGGCAAGCGCCCGTGCGGTGATTGCACATATAGAATTAACCGGCCAGCTAATCGAAGCTGGTACTTTTCCAGCAGATGGGTTCCCGGACCCTGATGATATGCCATTTGTTGAGGCGTTTGTCAGTGCCAGTGCGCAGGCTTTGGTGTCTGGGAACCTGCGTCATTTTTCTCCGTTGATAGAAAAAGGATTAGCTGTTTATTCACCCGCTCAGTTTCTGGATAAATTTTTCTCGTAAAGCCAGCTTGTAAAAGTTGTCTGATTCTTATCTCTGAAACCCACAGTCATGTAGCACTATTTCTGTAAATATATCCCCCGCTTTTTATTCGAGATCACATGTAATCTGGCATGGATCATTTGAATGCCGAATTACAAAATTGGTGCGTTGGGAGCGCACCTTACGACTACTCGCCCTGCGCAATCCCCTTTTCCACTGAATTTCTACTTTCCCTACCCCCCAACCCAACCCGCCAACTGCAAATAGCAGCGTTCCGGTACTTTCTCGTCCTGCGTCGGCGTCCATCTGGATAAGGTGACGTGGAGCAGGGTGCCGGCTTTTAACACCGGATGAGGGGTCTCCAGGCCAACGTAGGGCAGATAGTAGAGCCCGGCCGCGGAAACATACAGGTAGCTGATTGCGCCCTTGAAATTGCGGTACTCAAGGTACTGGTCGGGGATCCAAAAACCGCTGCTGCTCCTGGGAATACCGCCCGCACGGGTGACGGAGCCAAATCCGGCCTGGGTGAAGCGGACGTGGCGGTCAAATAATAAATGCGGACCGCCGCGCCAGGGCTGAACACGTTCTTGCAAAAAATCCGCCAGGTGATCTTGCTGGCCGATCAAAGCTGCCTTTTTAATGCGTACTTCGTCCAAATGTGGCGGCTGCAGCTCTTTTTGTTCAGCGGTCTCCATATCCCAGATCTGGCCGATGTTGAAAGAAGTCGTCACCTTGTGAACAGCTCCGCTGTGGGGCAGCAGGTTCACGATGCGGTTGGTGTCGAGCACCAGACCATGCACCCCGACGCCATCGCCAATTTTTGACTTGCCAATAATGAGAATATTCATGCCAGCAGATGCTCCATTCATCATTATATTTGCGTTTTACTCTTTCGGCCACATTCCGGTTGTGATTCGGTTACGGTTTTCACAAGAATGAAACATGTTGTCATTTACCTCACTATTATTATGCGCCTCTCCCCGAGTTGAGATCGCCACGCCTTGGGAAGAACACCCAAGGCTCGAGATGACAGTTATTTTGACGTTCATCAAGCTTTTATGTGAACCCCGGTGTGATTCACTCAAGTCCCAGCTTTATCGAGAGAACAAGGCTCTGCAAGTTTTCAAAGTTTTCCTTCGTGCCCCTTGTGCCTTGGCGGTAATTAATTCAAAAGAGGCTGCCCTTGCGGACAGCCTCTGGTTTACTTCTGGAACTCCACCTGCATGGTCATACCCCAACGCAGCTTCGGGTCCGTATCATCAAGCTTGACCTTGGCTGTGTACTGAATATCCCCATTATTATCGGTGTAATACTGCGAGATGTTCTCAACTGTGCCGGTAAATGTCTTGCCAGGCAGTGCATCTGCCGTCATCGACACCGGCTTGCTGGTATCGATCTGGGCCATCTTCACCTCACCCAGGTCATCGGTCTTCACCTGCCACTGGCTGAAATCAGCCACCTGGGCTACCTGCTGACCAGCAACGACAAACTGCCCTTTGGTGAGGCTGCACTGCACCAGCGTGCCATCGTAAGGAGCGGTGAGCACCAGTTGATCGTAAGCCCACTGGGCATCGGCCTCCGCGGCCTGGGCCTGATCGGCAGCCGTCTGCAACTGTGCCAGTGCCTCAGGGGTATAGCCGTTTTTCACCCGGTTGTAATTGCGCATGGCATCAGAGAGGGTCGCTTTAGCCGTATCCAGTTTACTCAGCAGCAGTTCTATATCCTGAGAATCGGGCAGGGCTTTGACGTAATTTAATTGTTTCTTGAGGGCATCGCGGTCGATCAGTGCCTGGTGCCAGTTTTGCAGCGCCAGAGCCTTTTTACTGTCGTTATCAGCCAGTTCAGACATGTTGTCATAATTCGTTTTCAAATCATCAATGTGGTTATCCAGAATTTGTAATTTTTGAGTATCCACAACGATCAAATCTGACGAGCCTTGGGTCTTTTTTCTATCCCAATAATCGCCCAGGGCAGTGTTATAAGCCTTTTGGGCATTGGCCAGCGCTAATTCATACGACGCGCGCATCGAATCAGAATTGGTGGCATCGACCAGATTTTGTTTGGCCAGGAACATAGCCGATTTAGCAGCCTGCAGATCAGTCTCGGCCCGGTCAGATCCCTCCAGACGCACGATAGGTTGGCCCTGCTTGACCAACTGCTGCTCATTGACCAATACTTCTTCGACTCGCCCGGAAGCCTGAAAGCTCAACCAGGTCGAGGTCACCGGTTCCAGGTGGCCTTCGGCGGTTACGGTGTTGTCTAACACTACCGGGGTCACCGTTGTTGTTGCTTGAGGCGTAGCTGCGGCCGAGCTGCAGCCGGCTACGAAAAGCGCAAGAATCGCCACAGCGCCAAAAATCAAGAAACTTCTCTTGAAAGTATGCATATTTTTTCCTTTGCTCAACTTAACATTATAAATAGGCTTATTCATAAGACAATACCTCACGAATGGTCAAACGAGTAGCACTGCGGGCTGGCGTGATGCTGGCGGCCACAGACAAAATCGAGACCAAGACAAACCAGATGATGAACCCGGTAGCTGAAAAACCCAGGCTCGATTGCGAGCCAAACAACGACAGCGTGATGCTGTTCGAGAGGATCGCGCTGATCGGGAAGGACAAAATTGCGCCCAGCAGCCAGCTCAACCAGCCCACAATAAGCCCTTCGATCAAAACCATGCGGGTCAGTTCCCGATCTGAGGCGCCGATGGAACGCATAATGCCGATCTCGCGGGTACGTTCCATGATGTTCATGCTCATAGTGCCCGTCAAGCCGATACTGCCCACCAGGGCAATCAGAATTGCCAAGATAAGCAAGAAAGTGGTCAAAATGCCAAACCCGTTCGCCGCCTCATCGTTGATATGACTCCCTGTGGTAATTGAACCGATCTTGAATTTATTGGCTTCGAGCAAGCTCTGCACATTTGTGGCCAGATCCTTCTGGGCAGAGCTATCCAGGGTGCTTTTGGCAACCACCCGATACACTGCAGAGCGGTTCGGCGCCTGCCCGGGCAAGGAATTAAAGTAATCCAGGTTGACGTAACCAGAGAGCCCGGCGAGCTGCCCGGCTAACTTGAAAAAGCCAACCACAACAAATTTTTCATTTTTATTGTTAAGCTTCAACGTGATCGTGTCACCCACCTTGAGGTTGGGATACTGGGTGTTAAAGCCATCGTTCAAGGCAATAGCGTTTTGATCCCGTGGATCAAGCCAGCGCCCTCCGATCATGATTGGCTTGATCAAAGTGCTTTTATTGGGTACCGCCACAAAACTAAGATTATTGCCCTGGCTGCCGTCGGCATTGATCACAGATGCGGTGCTGCCATTCCAGGCTTCAACATACTTTATTTCNNCTGATATTCAGATCAGCCAGAAAATAATGACTTAATTGGGTAATGTAATCATTGAACGAAACCCGGACATTAAAAACCGAAATAAAGACTGCGCCGCCAAGCGACAATGTAACCAAGGTCAAGATCAACCGGCCTTTATTGCGGAATACATTGCGGATGGCAATGATGGTCGGGCGGGAGAATTTTTTCAACCGGGTCACAGAACGGTCCAAAAAAGTATCTCCTCCAGAGGATTGCTGCTGAATTCCGCTCAAGGCTTCTTGCACAGAGAGGCTGGTACCTTTTAGAATGGGGAATATGGCTGATACCTGGGGTACCACCATCGCCAGGAAGATCATTCCAATGAACACTATCGGCGTTGTACGCGGGCCAAAGTAAGTGAAGTTCAATTCAGTAGAAAGAAAAACCATCAAACGGTCCGTGGCCAAACGCACGAGCGGCACAGTGGCAAAAAATGCCAGCACACCAAAAGTACTGATCAGAGCCACATAAATCCAGATAATCTGCCGGCGGGTAGCTCCAATGGATTTCATGATGCCCACCTGCTGCATTTGCTGAGAGAGTAAGAATTGCAGCGTATTGGTGATAAGAAAACCGCTCAAAAAAACGATCAAAAAGGTCAACATGAACAAAATGCCGGTCATGGCATTCACCAGATTCACATTGGGATGAATAATCGGGCTGCGGGTGGTGAAATTAGCGATGGTTACTCCCTGCTTATCCAGGGCATCGTAAACACGTTGGCCAACCTGATTCAATGTGGTATGCTGCGTTGCATCCCCATCAATGGTGACGTAAAGGGTGTTGAAAAGGTCCTTTTGGCTGATATTTAGTGTGCTCAAGGTATCCTTGTTCACATATCCCTGGATGTTTGCAATGAAATATCCGCCGCCGCCGCTGGTNNCCAACAACCTGCAGGTTGTAATCATCTCCAACGGAGTTTTTTAGAGTAAGCCAATCCCCCACTTTGAGGTTGAGGTCCGAAAGTTTATTCGTCGACAAGACGATTTGATTCTTGGCCGGCGGCCAAACTCCCTGCACGAGCTGTACCTGGCCAATTTGAGCCTTTTCATAATCTCTTGATTGGATAGTGATAGC
>PMIV01000257.1:0-5549 GCA_003158355.1 Anaerolineaceae bacterium | reverse complement strand
AGCCAGGAAAAGAGGTTGGTGATCACGCCAAAGGCCAAAAGTCCAACGGCAATGGATGCGATGATCAATATAGAACGGGTCTTGTTTTTCCACAAGTCCGATAAAACTTTTTGCCAACGAGGACGAAGCATCATCTTTCACTTAACCTAATCATTAATTACTTTACCATCACGCAGGTGAACGACCCGGCTGGTACGAACCGCCAGGGCAGGATCATGGGTAACCATGATAATGGTCTTGCCCTTCACTACCAACGCGCTAAACAATTCAAAGACCGATTCGGCCGTTTTGGTATCCAGGTTGCCAGTCGGTTCATCGGCGATCATGATCGGCGGATCATTGGCCATGGCACGGGCAATGGCAGCACTTTGCTGCTGCCCACCGGAGATCATGGCCGGTAATTTATCCGCCAGATCTTGAAGCCCAACCATTGCCAATAATTTGAGCGCGCGGGTTCGCCGTTCGTCCGGATTAAATTGCTTGCAAAAATCCATCGGCAGCATCACATTTTCCAGCAGCGAGAGCATGGGCAAAAGTTGGTAAAACTGGAACACGATCCCCAGATTATTGCCGCGCCAAACCGACATCTCACTCTCATTCATTTTATTAATGATGTGACCTTCGATATCAATATTTCCTTTGCTGGGATGGTCAATTCCGGTGATCATATTCGCCAGGGTCGATTTTCCGCTGCCAGATTTTCCTACGATCCCCACAAATTCGCCGGGGAAAAATTCCAGATTGATATTATCCAGCGCGGTGAATTCGCCTGCCCCGGATTTAAACACTTTGGTGATCCCTTGCATTTTGATCAAAGGAGAATTGTTTAATTGCATTTCCGTCATCGTCTTATTCATTCCTGACTTTTAATTCAAAATAGTACCATCAGCTATTTCCAAAGTGCGTGAAGAGCGGCTGGCAAAATTCATATCATGAGAGACCATTAAAATCGTTTTTCCCTGAGCAACAAAACCTTCAAACAACTCAAAGATCACTTCAGCGGTTGCTGAATCGAGGCGACCCGTCGGCTCATCTGCAACGATCACAGCGGGATCATTAACCAGCGCCCTTGCAATGGCGACGCGCTGCTGCTGGCCGCCGGAAATTTGTGATGGAAATTTATAAGCATGCTCTTCAAGTTCGACCATGCGCAGTAATTCCATTGCCCTATTCTGGGCTTTCTCGCGCTGGTACAATCCGGCAAAATCGAGGGGTAAGGCAATGTTATTTAGAAGATTCAATCCCGGCATTAAGTAAAAAGATTGATAGATCATTCCCACATTAAGACCGCGCCAGGCTGCCAATTCGTTCTCGCTCATCTGATCAATGTGCTGTTCACCAAACTTGACCGTACCTGAGGTGATATGGTCGATTCCGGAGATCATATTGATCAAAGTTGTTTTGCCTGCTCCAGATTTTCCGATCACAGCCAGCAATTCTCCCTGGTACACATCCAAATTCACCGCATTTAATGCAGTGAACCCACCGGCGGCAGTCTGATAGACCTTTGTCAGGTTCCTCACCGAAATCAAAACTTGCGATTTTTCTGTGATACTCTTCTCCAAACTGACCCTACCTATACTCGACAGTTTACTTCGTTCTTTTTGCACAATGTATTATAATAGACATTGTTCAACATTTATAAAACCCTTTCATTCTCCTGTCAATAGGAAGAAAGATTCATTCATAAATATCCACCCAGTCACTACAAGATCGGAAAAAATGAAAGAAAAAAAGAGAGAAGATAGGCGAATCAAACGCACCCGGCAGGCCCTGCATCGAGCACTTTCAGAACTCGTGCTGGAAAAAGGCTATACGGATGTAACCGTTGAAGATATTACCACCCGGGCAAATATGGGCCGCACGACCTTTTATTTGCATTATCAGGATAAGGAAGAAATCCTGCTTGAAAGCCTCGAAGAACACCTCACGGAACTGGCGGATGAAATTACCAAACGCCCGTTAATCTTTTGGCTCCGCGATAATGAAACCAGCCTAATTAAATCTATCTTTGAAACTGTAAATGAAAATGCAGATATTTTTTCTTTGATCACCAAAGAACAATCCAATAAAGTTTATAACCACTTTCGCAATATTATTTTAAAAGTGACCATGAATATGATCAACGAAAACCCGTGGACTAAAGCAAGAATGGATCAACTTACTTTGCCTGTCGATTATGTGATCGATTACTTCTCCGGAGCCATGTGGGCCACCATTGTCTGGTGGGCCTCTGAAGGTTTTACACATACAACTGCTGAGATGGTGAAGTACTTCCGGGTTCTATTCTTTCCAGGGCTGCTGCGTGCCTTAAATGTGAAGGCATTTGCTGATTTGGTAGATGTAACCACTTCCTGAAATGGTTCTCTTTATTATTCTCCGATGATCTTGATCAACACCCGCTTGCGCCGCTGACCGTCAAACTCCCCATAAAAGATCTGCTCCCAGGGGCCAAAATCCAATTGGCCTTCGGTGATAGCTACCACTACCTCCCGACCCATGATCTGACGTTTAATGTGAGCATCGGCGTTATCTTCGCCGGTGAAATTATGGTTGTATTGTGCGATCGGGGCATGCGGCGCCATTTTTTCCAACCATACATCATAATCATGATGCAGCCCGGGTTCGTCATCATTGATGAACACTGAGGCGGTGATATGCATGGGGTTTACCAGCGCCAGGCCTTCTTTCACCCCGCTTTCACGTACTGCCAGCATCACTTCATCCGTGATATTCACAAATCCGTAGCGTGTGGCCAGGTTCATCCAAATTTCTTTACGATAAGATTTCATTTTTTCACCTGAAATAAGAAGAATATTTTCATTTATTTTATTCCAAAAAAAACCTGCCCGGAAATTCCAGGCAGGCAAATATCGGCAAATCGTTAATTCCATCCATCTCAGGGATTTTCCCAGAGCTTCATGGTATCAAAATTGACTGTATAGTCAGTAGTTTCGGCCGAGCGCACAAAGACGCCTAAGAATCCGGCAGTAAAGCCCGAATCTGAAGCCGAGCCCAACTGCACTCCGTTCATATAAAGAGTGTAGGTCGAGCCTTTCACCATTACCCCCAACCGATTGCTCTGGTTGGCTCCAGCGTTGATGGCGGAACTTTGTTTCCAGCCGACCAGAGTTGTGGCCAAACCGGTTGACGAAGCTTCTCCATCCCACTTCCATAAGCGATAATAACCATCGCAGGTCACTTCATATAAGTATCCCTGGGTGGGATCTTTGAACACCGGTACGCGAAAGATGATTCCGTAGCTGTCTTTGCCAGTGCAAGTTCCTGAATTGGCGGTTAATTCAATGTAGCTATTGACCTGCTGATCCACCAACGGTAAACGCCAACCTGCTAATTTGGTCAGCCCGGTCATCTGCATGTACCCATTATTGAAAACAACATTGATGTAGTCATCAGACCCGGTCGGCCAGGTCCAATTACTGGCACTGTCGAACGTATCTGAACTGGTAGGTGTGCCGAGGGACAGAATGGGATCTGTCGCCGGCACAGTTGCAGTCCCAGTTGGGGTAATGGTCAGAGTTCCTGTTATCTGAGTGGGTGTTAGCGTAGGAGTGACAAGCGGAGTTGCTGTTTCAGTACCGGGTGTGGCAGTGAAGCCTTGAGTCTCTGTAACAACTGGGGTTAGGGTAGCCGGCAAAGGGGTAGCAGTGATAAACACCGTTGTTGCCATTGGCGTTGGAGTTGCGGGAAATTCAATTTCCTGGGTCGGTGTCGTCATCGTCGCTAAAAGTTGAGCCACGCGTGTGGCCATTTGTTCATCACTTACCGTCTGGTTGTTCAAACTGCCAAACGAACTGCAGCCAGCCAGAAGGATGGTCGAGATGACCAGGATCAATGCAATCTTTTTCATTTATTTCCTCCACCAACACAGGTTCCGCCCGCAAACTCGCTCAGGCAGCTTTATAGCCAATTTTTCTTAAGAATTGCTTACGCCAGCTAATGCCAGCAGCATCTTCAATCCCTTTGGGTTTTTCACCGTCGAAAACGCCCAAAATAGCCCGGCTTTTACCATTATCCGCTACAACAACTTCTACCGGGTTGGCTGTAGCACAATAAATGGAACAAACCTCAGGCAGGTTTTTAACTGCATTTAACACATTGATCGGGAAAAACCCTTCTCCCAGGAAAATTATAAAACTATGGCCTGCGCCCAGGCTGAAAGCGTTTTTTTTGGCCAATTCGATCATGGCCTCATCCGTGCCCGAAAAACGCACCAGGCAGTTCCCTGATGCTTCACAGAAAGCGACACCAAACTTGATGCCCGGCACTGAGCTGACGAGGGTCTCGTGAATATCTTCGACTGTCTTGATAAAATGCGACTGCCCGAGAATGAAATTGATCTCGTCCGGTTTTTCGATTATGACTGTCTGCAATTCCATTAATCTCTACTCCTGAATAATTTATATTCATTTTACTTCCAGCCAGCCGCACTGTACAATAAAATCCAATAAGAATGTTAATGCAATTTCTATACCAATTCGGCTTTTTTTGTACAGGCAAAGATAGAGTAAAATACCTGTGGACTTGCAGCGGATTAAGTTACGAGGAGAACACTCTTGAACATTTTAAGACGGCATTGGTTTGATTTGGGAATGGTCTTGGCTTTAGGTATCATATTCTATCTAGGTCTTAACCATTTAGATACACTCACCTTACTTCTCTGGATCAATCTTCTCTCGCTATTCATCCACCAATTCGAAGAATATAGATACCCGGGCGGATTTCCACGTATGATGAATACAGTGATGTTCGCAAGCGATCAACCAGATCGGTATCCGCTCAATGCCAACACTGCTCTCATCATCAATCTGGGAGTTGGCTGGCTCTTTTACTCGCTGGCAGTATTGTTCGGCGAAAGACTGATCTGGTTGGCAATAGCAGTGATCCTGGTATCAACCGGTAATTTTATCGCGCACACTTTTTTGTTCAATATCAAAGGCAAAACCCGTTACTTCCCCGGCATGGTAAGCGCGATCCTCTTATTTCTGCCAATTTCTGTATATTTCTTTTTTCTGGTCATCAAAGGAAACCTGGCCACCCCGCTGGATTGGATTCTGGGACTGGTTTTGGGAATCGCCCTCAATTATTTGGGGATCTTCAAAGTGATCGATTGGTTGAAGAATAAGAATTCAATTTATATTTTCAAAGAAAAAGCCAACAGTACCCCGCCAAACACGAACCTATGATTTCGATTGGGGTATGAGTTCAAGGATTCCGTAGAATGATGTTTGACAGAGTACAGGCTAATTAACCGTAATTACTCACAGGGAACCCTAAAACTCTTGGAAAGATGACTTATTAAAGATTCCGCGGGTGAGATTGCCCTGAAAATGCCAGGGCAGGCTTACCGATGGAACTGGCACGAGTCACCCTGCAACCAACGCAGGGTTCGCAATGACAAATAGTGGGAGTAATTAACGAATTATACCATAAATAAACGAATTCTCGTTCTAGAATTACAAATTATGTATCCTATGAGTAGATACCGAGACAGTATAGCACAAACGTTCTAATTAGTCTAGATAATT
>PMIV01000206.1:17389-17634 GCA_003158355.1 Anaerolineaceae bacterium | reverse complement strand
CCCACGCCCCAGCCCAGCACGCCCAGACCGTTGATCATAGTGGTATGGGAATCCGAGCCGACCAGGGTATCGGGGAAGGCCAGCATCTCGCCGTTCTCAGCGCGGGTGAGCACCACTTGCGCCAGGTATTCCAGGTTGACCTGGTGGATGATGCCCGATGACGGCGGCACGATACGCAGATTCTTGAAGGCCTGCTGGCCCCAGCGCAGAAATTCGTAGCGTTCGGTATTGCGTTCGTACTCGCG
>PMIV01000206.1:7506-17382 GCA_003158355.1 Anaerolineaceae bacterium | reverse complement strand
ACGATCACGGGCACGCCAGTAAAATCTTGCAGCAGCACCCGGCCGGGATAGAAGGCTACCGCCGGGCGGTCGGCCTGAGCGGGCTGCCAGTTGGCCAGCGCCAGCAGGGCCGCCTCGGTCACGTTGACGTCGTCGAGTTTGCGCAGGTTGTTTTCGAGCAGGATGCGGATGGAGAAGGGCAGGGGGTTCAGATCGATACCCTGGCTTTTGGCAAAATCAGCCAGGCGATAAATGGTATAGGTTTTAGAAGCGGTTTTGAATGAACCGCGGAATTTTGAAGAATCAATCGTCATAATATTTATCCACGAATTATTAGATGCTTTTGTCATTGCGAGCCCCGCAGGGGCAAAGCAATCCAACGAACTTTAGAAAAACTAAACTACCCAGAAATTGCTTTCACCCAAAGAACGTGAGGTTTGCAACGGCGTTTTTAATTTCTATTCTCCCAGATGGGAGATCACCTGATCTGCAAACGCAGAGGTCGAAAGTTCAGTAGCGCCTTCCATCAGATGAGCCAGATCAAAGGTGACCGTCTTGTGGTGGATGGTGGTTTCAATGGCCTTATCCATGATGTTGGCGGCTTCGTGCCAACCCAGATAATGCAGCATCATGCCGGCAGAAAGCAGCAGCGAGCAGGGGTTGGCCTTGTCTTTTCCGGCCAGCAGTGGGGCGGTGCCGTGAGTGGCCTCAAAAATGGCTGAACCGGTATCGTAATTGATATTGGCGCCGGGGGCGATGCCCAACCCGCCCACCTGGGCGGAAAGCGCGTCTGAAAGATAGTCGCCGTTGAGGTTGGTGGTGGCCAGCACGTCGAGATCCGTGGGGCGAGTGAGCGCGGTCTCGAATGCGGCGTCGGCAATGATGTCTTTGATGAGCAGTTTACCCGCAGCCAGGGCAGCGGCCATTTCTGCGTTGGCTGCGGCTTCACCGGATTCTTTTTTGACAGCTTCATACTGCAGCCAGGTATACGTCTCATCGGCAAATTCACGCTGTGCTAATTCATAGCCCCACTTGCGAAATGCTCCCTCGGTGTACTTCATGATGTTGCCTTTGTGCACCAAAGTCACACTGCGGCGTTTGTTCTCCAGGGCAAAGCGGATGGCGGCACGTACCAGGCGGATGGTGCCTTCCCGGGAGATCGGTTTGATGCCGATCCCCGAGCTGTCCGGGAAGCGCATACGTTTATATTGTTCGGGGAAGTTCTCCTGGAACAATCTTTTGAATTTTTCATTCTCTGCGCTGCCTTCAGCGAATTCGATGCCGGCGTAGAGGTCTTCGGTATTTTCGCGGAAGACAACCATATCCACCAGTTCAGGCTGGCGCACCGGTGAGGGAGTCCCCTCCAGCCAGCGAACCGGGCGCTGACAGACATAGAGGTCGAGCTCCTGGCGCAGGGCCACGTTGAGCGACCGGGCGCCTTCGCCGACCGGGGTGGTGAGCGGGCCTTTAATGCCCACCTTGTATTCTTTGAATGCCGCCAGGGTTTCGGCAGGCAGAGTTGTATCGAAGAGGCGTTTGGCTTTTTCGCCGGCGTAGACTTCCATCCAGACGAGGGTGCGTTTGCCGCCGTAAGCTGCCTTCACCGCGGCGTCGATCACGCGCCGGGCAGCGCGCCAGATATCCGCGCCGGAGCCGTCGCCTTCGATAAAGGGGATAAAGGGAGTCGCCGGAACATGCAGTTGGCCGTTCCTGGAGGTAATTTGTTGTCCGATAATGGACGGGGCGGAGAATTCAGAGGAAATTGCCATAATCAATCTATCCAAAAAGTAAATTCCGGCTTGACAACCGGTTGCCGAACTTCTATAATTGTAACATAATAAATTGGGACACTGTCCCACATAATGAGACAAATTGAATAAAATGGAAACTGAGAAGTCAAAATCACTGCAACGCATTGTGGCTATTCTGGACTGTTTTTCGTATGACCGTCCGGAATTGGGCGTACGGGAAATTGCCCGCAGCATTGACTTCTCGAGCAGCACCACCGGGCGGCTGCTGCAGGCCATGAAAGAGATCGGGCTCTTGCAGCAAAATCCACTTAACCAGACCTATTCGTTGGGTGGAAAAGTATTAGCCTGGGCCGGGGTCTATTCCTCCACGTTGGATGTGCGTAATGCGGCACTTTCTTCCATCCAGGAACTGCACCGGGTGACGCGCGAAACCATCAGCCTGTACGTGCTGGAAGGCAACGAACGGGTCTGCGTGGAACGTTTGGAGAGTAACCAAAACGTGCGCATCGTGGCCCGGCTGGGAAGAAGGGTTCCGCTGTATGCGGGGTCTGCTGGCAAAGTCTTTCTGGCTTTCCTCCCCCCTGCCCGCCGCGACGCAATCTTGAAGGCCACGCCGCCCACGCCGATCACCGCTTCGACCATTGTGGATATCCGGGCGTTGATGGATGAATTGAAACGCATTCGCAAAAAAGGCTACGCGGTCAGCTTTGGTGAGTGGGTGGCCGAGGCTTCGGGGGTGGCCGCTCCCATTTTCGATGCCAGGGGAATGGTCGCGGCAACTTTGACCATTTCCGGCCCGGGGCAGCGCTTTACTGAAGATGTCGTTCAGCATTACGTCACCGATGTGACCCGGGTGGCGGGGCAAATTTCGCGCGAATTGGGTTTCAACGGAAAACTCGCTAAAAGTTCAATGTACGATCAGCTAGATGAAGAATAAATAACCCAGGAATGGCTCTGCTTGGCCTGAATTCAGGGGATTAGTTTGATTTTGAAAGGTGTGAGAAGATGGGTAATACGAAGAAGGTCGATACAGCAATGAAGCAACGGATGGCGGAGAAAATACCCGGCTGGCATAAACGCATTACCAAACTGGTGCGTGATTACGGTTCAAAACCGATCGCTGAAGTGACGGTCGAGCAGCTCTACGGAGGTATTCGCAACGTTCCTATCCAGGTGAGCGATATCTCTTTTGTTGATCCGATGTCGGGGATTCGCCTGCGTGGGTATAACATTGCCGAGCTATTGAACTTGCTGCCAAAAGCCAAGGATTCAAACTATCCACTGAGTGGGGGGTTGTACTTCTTGTTGATGGCTGACGAGTTCCCCTCTGAAGAAGAAGCACAGCAGGTTGAAGCAGAATGGAAGGAACGCAGCGAGATCCCCGGCTATGTTTTCGATCTTCTCAAGGCGCTACCCCTCACCACTCATCCCATGACGATGTTTTCAATGGCCATTCTCGCCATGCACAATGAATCCGTTTTCTCACCGCGGTATATTGACGGCATGAAAAAATCGGATTATTGGGATGCCTATTTGGAAGACAGCCTCAATTTGACCGCCAAACTGCCCGCCCTGGCAGCTTTTATCTATAACCTCAAATACCGCGACGGAAAATTTATCGCTGCCGACCCCGATCTGGACTGGGCAGCCAACTTTGCCCACATGATTGGCAAAGGCGATGATTGGGAGTACCAGGAATTTTGCCGGTTGTTTTTCTGTTTGCTGGCCGATCACGAAGGCGGCAATGTCAGCGCGCATACGTCCTACATTGTGGCTTCAGCGCTCTCGGACGTGTATTACGCCGTCTCCGCCGGCATGGACGGCCTGGCCGGTCCGCTGCACGGGTTGGCCAATGAAGACTGCCTGCGCTGGCTGCTCAAGATGAAAGAAAGCTTCACTGAATTTCCCACCACTGACCAGGTGAGACAGTATTCGCACGACTGGTTAACTGCCGGGAAAATTGTGCCTGGCTATGGCCACGCTGTACTGCGGGTCACCGATCCGCGTTTTATGGCGCAGTTGAAATTCGGTCAAAAATATATGCCTGAGGATGAGATTTTTTGCCTGGCCGAAAAGGTTTTTGAGACGGTGCCGGGTGTGCTTACTGAACTGAATAAGGTGAAAAGCCCCTATCCNNTCGCTCACCACCCGCATCCTCGAGCAAATGATCTCGGAGTAAAGTATAAGAGCGTCCATGAGGGCGCTCTTTTTATGTCTTCTGGCAGATTATTTGGCTTTCTTAAGCGCCAGGCAGGTTTTCCTGGATTTTTCGTCGCTCTCACTCTGGATCAATTGGTCGATGGTAGGGATGAGGTCTATTTCGCGTCTCACTTTTAAATGATTAAGCGAGAACTTAATAATATTCCTTTCCAGATGTTTTAATAAGTCTCTACTTATTGTACATGCTCTCCTTCAGGGCGGTCGCTGGTTTCGGGTCCAAGCAGCACCCGCCACTCTCCCAGGCGGTTCAAACGCTCCTGATTGACGATGATCAGTGTGGCGATCAGGGTGGAGATAGGCACGGCGGCGACCAGACCGATGGAACCCACCAGGGTGCGCACAATTTCTTCGGCCAGCATTTCGCTGTTGAGCAGATATTGGTAGCTGCCGTTGGCCAGGGTGAAGACCAGCAGCAACGGCAAGGCGGCACCTGTGTAAGAAAGCACCAGCGTGTTAACGGTGGCTGCCACGTGATCCTGACCGATGTGCATGGCGCGCAGATAGGTTTGCTTGAAGCCGAGCGCAGGATTGGCGCCGTGAATTTCGACCACTGCAGCAGATTGCGAAGTGACCAGGTCGTCGAGAATCCCTAGTGTACCGATGATCATACCGCCGAGCAGCAGCCCCTGGGCGTTGATCTGCACGGAAGAAAGCTGGATGAGGTAGAGCGCATTTTCATCCCCATAACCAGTCAAGTGGGCCAGGTCAACAAACAGAATGGAGAGTAACCCGGTGATGAGCAGCGCCAGGATCATGGAAAGCACCGAGGCGTGTGTTTTCAGGTTCCAGCCGTAGGTTAAATAGAGCGACACTCCCAGCAAAATTCCTGACCCGATGAGGCTGACGGTGATGGGGTTATCGCCGGCGAGCACATGGGGAATAATATAAGCCAGGATGATGAACATGCTAAAGACGAGCGAAACCAGGCTGCCCAGCCCTTTCCAGCGGCCCATGGCCAGTACAGCCAGAACGAAGACTGCCAGTAAAAGCAGCAGCACACCGGACCGGTCAAAATCGGCATAACTTGCCATAAATTTGCCATTTTGTCCCTGGCCGATCATCACGTAAATCTTGTCGCCAGCTGCAAAACGGTTGTTATCTGAGCGTAACTGGTTCTTGCCATAGGAGACCGAAAACTCCTGACCTTTGTAATTTCCCTGCAGCACTTTTACTTTCATCACCTGGTAAAGCTGAGGCTTATTTCCTCCCAGGGTGATCTGGCCTTCTTCGGTGATTGCTTCCACCTGGGCCATCACAGTATCGGACCCGAAAGCCTGCTGATTGGACGAAGCGTTTTTTGGCAGAGAAATGTTCTTCACTGCCCAAATGGTTGCCAGTGAAAAAAAGAGAACCAGTAAAATTACAGCAATAAAAAATACGCGTTTTGTCATTTTCATAGATAAATTGCTCTTTTCATTCTTGCTATTAATTAAATGAGCTGATTCTTCCACGCCGTGAGTTTTTCTGACAGGGAGGCATTTGGCTATGGTAACACAAAAAGGAGCTGTTACAAAAACAGCTCCTTAAATGGGGATGAGAATATTTATTATTACCAGTCAGGGTTTTTTTGGAATTCGTCTTTTAGTGTTTGCTTTTCTTCTGCTTCCAGCCATGAGGATTGGATACCCTGCAAGATCAATTCTTTGATCTCTGCCCGGGTGAACCCCAGTTCGCTCACCAGAGTGGCATATTCCAGCGCCAGCGAAGTGTTAAACATCTTGGGGTCATCGGTGTTGACCGTGACGGTCACTCCGCGTTTGTAAAGTATGCGGATGGGATGATCTTTCATGGATTTGACGACGCCAGTACGCAAATTCGAAATGGGACAGACTTCCAGGGGGATGTGCAGTTCAGCAAGAATATCCATCAACTCGTTATCTTCAACAGCCCGGATGCCGTGACCAATGCGTTCTACTTTCAGGCTTTCCAATGCTGCCCACACACTCTCCGGGCCAGCGGCTTCACCGGCATGAGCAGTGGTGTGGAACCAAATTTGACGGGCTTCGGCAAAAACTTTCTTGAATAACTGAGCAGGAAAGGCCTGTTCAGAACCACCCAGGCCGATGCCGATGATGCCTTGATCGCGCACTTCATTTACGGCTTGCAGAGTGGCGCTGGCTTTGGTCAGGTCTGGAGCAGTATCGCGGATCAGATCAGCGATCAGCGCGACGCGGATCTGCGGTACACGATTTAGCCCCGTGCGAATCGCGGTAGCGATCTGCTGCGGGATCAGGTTATGGCGTTCAAAATCTCCGGGCGAGAAAAACGCTTCCACGTAACGGACATTCTGCCGGGCCAGGTCGCGCGCCACAGCTTCGGCGATCAAGGTGAAATCTTCATATTCACGGATAAACTGGTTTTTCCAGATCCAGGTTTCAATAAAATGAGGGAAATCCTTAAAAACAAATTTCCTNNCCACAAGGTTGGTAACGGAATGGCCCCTTCCAAATGAAGGTGCAGCTCCACTTTCGGAATTTTTTCACACCAACTGGGAATTTGATTTTCCATCATCATGCAATTTCTTTCGCAACGAGAGATTTGGATGCAAAAATTACATCAAGTTAATTTTACCTTATCCCGGAAATATTAGATGAAGTGTTTACCCACTGCGCGCATGGTTTCCACCACCGGGATCAGCAACTGACCACGTTCAGTGAGGGTATATTCAGTGCGGGGAGGCACTTCGGCAAAAACCTGCCGCGAGATCAATCCGTCGGCTTCAAGTTCTTGCAGGCGCATGGAGAGAATGCGCGGACTGACCTTGATGGAGTGCTCCAACTGTCCAAAACGCTGCGGGCCGTTCGCCAGGTCGCGCAAGATCAACGAGACCCATTTACGGCCAATGATCTCCGAAACGGCTTCCACCGGGCATCTTTCATCTGTCAATACTTTTTCCATTTTGTGTCTCAATTCATGAACCTGTTCGGGTCATTGCTTGATTACGATACTGAAGCAATCACCGCGAAATATGTTCCTAATTTATTCTTATTATATCTTAAGAATAGCTACTTGACAATAGAATAGTAATGTACTATAATGATACTAACAAAAAGAAAGTAACTATAAATAACATACAAAAAACAGGAGCAATTAAAATGAAAATCACAATTATTGGGGCAGGGAATATGGGACGCGGGATCGGGTATCGACTGGTTGCCGGAGGAAATTCGGTAACGGTTGTGGATATCAACCCAGAATCGTCTGAGGCGCTGGCCAAGGAACTGCGTTCGGTTGCAAAGAACGGCGGTTCAGCCAGTTCAGCATCATTGGAAAGTGCAGAATTGGGTGACGTGGTTGTTCTGGCTGTGAATTACGGCGCCAACTTTGATGTAGCTAAAAAATTAGGTAAGAAACTGGATGGCAAAGTAGTGGTGGATATTGCCAACGCATTGAATCCAACTTATGACGGCCTGGTAACCGCACCGGGAACCTCTTCTGCGGAAGAATTAGCCAAGGTGGTTTCTTCCGGTGCCAAAGTGGTTAAAGCATTCAATACCACTTTTGCGGGCACTCTTGTTGCCGGAAATGTGGGCGGAATACCGCTGGATGTTTTTATCGCCGGGGATGACGAAGCTGCCAAAAAGACGGTAGCCAAGCTGATCACTGATGGCGGCTTGGTGGCTGTCGATACTGGCCCGCTGCTGCGGGCTCGCGAATTGGAAAGTCTGGGTTTGTTGGGGATTACCTTACAAATGAAAAATAACTTTGGATTTACCACCGGTTGGAAATTAACCCGGCCGTAATCCTTTTCTTTCTTCTCCTCCCTTAATAAAGACCCCCGGATTTTGCTTCCGGGGGTNNTTTACTAAAAAAGAAACCGGGATTTCCCCTTTGATTCTATCTAAGAGAGATTTGTAATTGTCTGCCAAGGGCATGGGCAGCACGGTCTAAAGTTTGCAGGGTGACTGCCTGGTTGGTTGGGTCCAACAACCGATCCAGGGCAGCGCGACTGGTATTCATGCGATGCGACATTTCAGTTTTGGAGAGATTTTGTTCCTTCATCATTTGTTGAACTTGATAAGCGATCACTCGTTTGACTGCTACCGCTTCGGTTTCAGCTAGGATTCCTTCTTCTTCCAGAAAGCTGTCAAAATCGCTGCCAATATATTTTTCTGTCATTTTTCACCTTGTAATTGCATCAATCGTTGACGAGCCAGATTCAAATCACTGGTTGGGGTCTTTTCGCTTTTCTTAAAAAAGCCATGCAACAAAACCATCTTATTGCCTTTGATTGTAAATAGAATTCTGGCAATTTGATCAGGTAATCTTGACCTAACTTCCCAGAGTCCGATTTCCAATTTGCGAACTATTGGCATGCCTAATGGCCATCCAAACTGCACTGTTTTAATATCTTCCCCGATGATGCGTTTTTCTTCTAAAGGAAGAGATTTCAACCATTCGCGGACTGGTTCATTACCTCGGTCTGAACAGAAAAAAACGACTTTCAGATGGAGTTGTTCATCATCTGATTTTGATTGTATCATTTTTGATACACCTCTGTCAAGATTCTTTATTTCTTCTCTGCGAGTCCTTTGAGCACCTTGTCTGGAGTGTAGGGCAGGTTGCGAAGCCAGACGCCGGCGGCATTGTGGATGGCAGCGGCAATGGATGGAGCCACACCGTCAATGGAGAGTTCGGAAACTGATTTGGCGCCGTACGGCCCGCTGGGTTCGTCGGTCTGGACGAAGATCACATCGATCAGGGGCATGTTCTTGAAGCGCGGGGTCTTATATTTTATGAAGTCCGTTGCCAGCAGGTGACCGGTTGCATCCAAAGCCATGTCTTCGCTCAAGGCAAAGCCCAGACCCTGGGCAACGCCGCCTTCCACCTGGCCGACGGCTGTAAGCGGGTTGATGACGCGACCGCAGTCGACCACCATCAGCAGACGGTCGACGCAGATCTTGCCGGTCTCAGTATCCAGTGAAAGCTCGGCAAATTGAGCTGCAGTCGGCGGAGGGCTGACCGGGCTGAGGTGCGAGGCCGTAGCCATGATCTGATGCTGGTTGACCTGGTGGAGACTGCTTAATGCCACCTCAGCCATACTCACCGAACGACCGTCCGGGGCATACACGCGGCGGTCGCGCAGCTCCAGGCTGGCAGGATCGGATATTTCCATGAGCACGGCGGCCTGTTCCTGCACCTGTGCCTTGATCAATTTCGCTGTCTTACGCACTGCTCCACCACTGATGAAAGTGGTACTGCTGGCGTAGGCGCCTTTATCGAAGGGAGTGAAGTCGGTGTCAGAAGACGTGACAATGATGTCTTCAATGGGAATGCCCAACTCTTCAGCAGCCATTTGGGCGAGCACCGTATCCGAACCGGTACCGCAGTCGGCGGCACCAACCAATAAATTGAAAGAACCGTCGTCGTTCATCTTCAGGGTGGCCGCAGCCATATCCAGCCCGGCAATGCCGGAACCGTGGATCATGACGGCCATGCCAATGCCGCGGCGAATTTTACCGGTCTGATTCTTGTAAGCTTCACGCTTGGCATAATAATCGGTGGCGCGCAGCCCCAGATCAACACACTGGGCCATGCCGGTACTCTGGATGGACTGCTCAGTGCCTTCGCGGCCTTCACCCATCGCTTTGGAAAGGCGCATTGCGTCGCCAAGTTTGATCCAGTTGTTGCGTTTGAATTCTACTTCATCCACGTCCAGCTTTTCAGCCAGTTCGTCCATGCACACTTCCACGGCGTATTCGCACTGCATGGCGCCGTAGCCGCGGAAGGCTCCGGAGACGGGCTGGTTGGTGTAGACCACATCGCAGTTGAAGCGAGCGTTGGGCGGGTTGTAGAGGGTGAGCCCCTTGAAGCCGCCCACCATGTTGACGGTGAGTGAATGTGAGGCGTACGCTCCGGTATCACCGATCATGCGCAGATCGATGGCGGTCACTTTGCCGTTTTTGACACCGATCTTGTAACGCAT
>PMIV01000206.1:5565-7445 GCA_003158355.1 Anaerolineaceae bacterium | reverse complement strand
ACCTGGGTGCTGGTGCGGATGACCAGGCGGTTATCTTCATCCCAGTAGGTGATGCAGGCGTGCGGTTCCATGTGGGCGTGCTGCTGGCGCTGGGTGGTGTACTCGCCGCTGACGGTCTCGTCCGCTTCGGCAAAGGCTTTCTCCACGTCGCCGATGCCAGTTTCGATGTGGTGGACGATGTTGTGCTCGCGGTCGTAAATACCCTCGGTATCCGCCTCATCATGAATGACGGGTGCGCCGGGTTTGAGGGCGTCCAGCGCGGTCAGTACTGGCGGCAATACCTCGTATTCCACGTCGATCAGCTTCAATGCCTGCTCGGCCAGCTCCGCCGAATCCGCGGCCACAATGGCCACGCGGTCGCCAACGTGGCGCACCTTGTTATCCAGGCTCACCTGGTCGTAGGGTTGGAGCTGCGGGTAGCTTTGCCCGCCAGAAGCGTATTTAACGCGCGGCAGGTCCTCATAGGTCAGCACGGCGCGCACCCCGGGCAGGGAGCGGGCGCGGCTGGCATCGATCTTTTTAATATTGGCGTGGGCGTGCGGGCTGGTGAGCAGTGCTCCGTAGAGCATGCCCTCCATGTGCACATCATCGGTGAAGACGGCTTTGCCGCGGGCTAATTTTTCTGCATCCAGTTTAACTTCGGCTTTGCCCACTTCGTGTGTTTGCGGGTAGCCCTCGGGAGAATAGACCAACGGAGGCAAAGGAGCGCGCGAACTATCACGGCGGTAAAATGCTGCGGGAATTTCCGCTTCAGCGCTATCCGCGGGCAGGGGCAATTCAATCGGCTGCACGGGGCCGGGTTTCTCGCCGCGCAGTTCAGCCGCGGCGCGTAGGATGGCATCCATGGGGCGTACGTAACCGGTGCAGCGGCAAATGACGCTGTTCATGGCCTGGCGGATCTCTTCATCACTCGGGTTGGGGTTTGTGTCGAGCAGGGCTTTCGCCGTCAGGATCTGGCCGGGGGTACAAAAGCCACACTGGATGGCGCCGCTTTCCATAAAGGTGCGCTGCAGCGGGTGAAGTTCGCCGCTTTTGCTGATTCCTTCAACAGTAATAATTTCTTTGCCGGCGGCATTTACCGCTAAATATCGGCAGCTATGCACGGCTTTTCCATCGATCAGGACCGTACAGGTACCGCAAGTGCCGTCTTCGCAGCCGTGCTTAACACTAAAATAAGACAGACGGCGCAGTACATCGCGTAAATTTTCATCAGAGGTAACAGATACTTCGCGCAGTTCTTTATTGACAGTAAGGATAATTTTAATGGAGGGTGAATTCATAATGGAGTACCTCTCTATTTGATTGAACCGGAAATGGGTGGGAATCCTTTTCGATAGCTACATTATACTCAAGGTTTATTCAGTCTCCCTGTTTTAAATGTCAACGATCAAGCACCTTGGCTTTATCCGAGGATTTTCTAAAAAATACTCTTCTGAAGCGAATTTTACCTGAGCTAAAAAGGATGGACAGCCCACCAGATTGCACTGGCGTGGAACAAAAGAAGGCTCCCTCTTGAGCAATGGAGCACTCCTATTTAAATATAAGAAAATTCAAATTTTTCTCTGGTAAAATTTGGAAAATGGCGATATAAAAAGACAAGCTATGACCTACTCAAACCATTTTTATTTTATTGCAATTATTCCGCTTCGCCAGCAGAACTCCGGCGCGAGCAAATTCAGACATGCCTGAAGCACAGCAACCCTGAAAACGTAAGCAAAGCTCCCCGGATAAAACTCGCCGGGGAGCTTTTAATAAAATCTTTAAATGGAGATGTATGGATGAAACAAGCTGCAAATGATGTAAAGAGCAAAGGAACTCTGATCAAGCCAGAACGTTTTTCTACCGGTGTGGGCGTGCTTATGGCCACCCTGGGGTCGGCT
>PMIV01000206.1:0-5489 GCA_003158355.1 Anaerolineaceae bacterium | reverse complement strand
ATGGCCTATTACACCGAAGTTGCCGGTTGGGTCTTTGCTTATGTCGTCAAGTCCTTCTCTTCTGCTTTGGTGACCACTGATTCGGCAGTGACCAGCGCGGCTTTTACCGCATTGGTTTCCAGTCCCTGGCTCTCTTTGGTAATCCAATGGGTGGTTTTGGCTGTGGTTGGAACTATCATTATGCTGGGCGTCACCAAAGGCATCGAAGCCACCACCAAAAAACTACTGCCAATTCTGGCAATTTTGCTTGTCATTATTGGCATACGCAGCCTCACCCTTCCGGGTGCTTCTGCCGGTTTAGCTTTCCTCTTTAAACCCGATTTTTCCAAGCTGACCATGAGCGCCATCATGACCGCACTCGGATTGGCTTTCTTCAAACTTTCCATCGGCATGGGCTGCATGCTCACTTATGGCAGTTATTACGGCGACGATCAAAACATCCCGGCCAATGCTGCCCGAGTGGTGAGTGCTGACCTGGTCGTTTCGCTGCTGGCTGGAGTAGCCATTTTCCCGGCTGTGTTTGCCTTTGGTTTTGAACCGGCTTCCGGCGCAAAACTGCTCTTCATCACCATCCCGACCGTTTTCGCTTCCATGCCCTTTGGTCAGGTCTTCATGGTGCTTTTCTTTGTACTCACCGCTTTCGCTGCTATTGGCGCCATGCTCTCCCTCATCGAGGTAGTGGTGGCTTTCCTGGTCAACCGCACCAAGCTGGGCCGCAAGATGGCCACCCTGGTCACTGTCCTCTCAATGGCTTTGGTTGGTTCGATGTGTGCCCTATCCAACAGTTCGATGGCAAACTTCAAAGTATTTGGCAAGACCATATTTGACCTGTTCGATTTTGCCTCGAGCAACATTCTGCTGCCCCTGGGCGGTCTGCTGATCTCTATTTTCGTGGGCTGGGTCTGGGGTTGGCCGAAGTTCAAAGCTTCCCTCTCGAATGAAGGCACCCTTGCTAATGAAGGACTGCTCAAAGTCGTCTTTAATATTCTCAAGTTCGTCACCCCGCTGCTTGTAGCGGTAATTCTACTGGGTGGATTGAATATCATCAAAATCGGCTAGTATCCTGTCAAACATACACTTATAGATTCGATGTGGGTAGTCCCTCTTTATTGTGAGGACCTGGAATCTGGAGTATGGGGTTTGACGAAGTGTTAGGAATTTAGAAACAAATGAGGCAGCCAGGTTATTCTGGCTGTCTTTTTGTATATAATGAAGGAGTACTTTTTAATAGGCTTTGCCAGATGGGAGCAAAATATGAATTACCGCGAATTAGGCCGTACAGGGTGGAAGGTATCCGAGATTAGTTTTGGCGCCTGGGCGATTGGTGGTTCCTGGGGTGATGTGGATGACAGCGATTCGTTGAAAGCGCTGCATCGGGCATTGGATCTGGGAGTCAATTTTTTTGACACTGCCGATGTCTATGGCGATGGCCGCAGCGAACAGTTGTTTGCAAAATTGCGAAAAGACCGCAGTGAACCTTTTTATGTGGCGACCAAAGCTGGCCGCCGTCTGGATCCGCACGTGGCCACCGGATATAACCGCCAGAATCTGACGGCTTTTGTCGAGCGCAGTCTGAAAAATCTGGATGTGGAGATCATTGACCTGCTGCAATTGCACTGCCCTCCCACCGAGGTCTATTACATGCCCGAGGTCTTTGGGGTACTGGATGACCTGACCAAAGCCGGTAAATTGCGTTATTACGGCGTCAGCGTGGAGAAAGTGGAAGAGGCGCTTAAAGCCATCGAATTCCCCAATGTTCAATCGGTGCAGATCATCTTTAATTTATTCCGGCAGCGCCCGGCGGACTTGTTTTTCTCTGAGGCGCAGCGCCGTAAGGTGGGAATTCTGGCTCGCGTGCCGTTGGCTTCGGGCATGCTCACCGGGAAATTTACTTCCAACAGCAAATTCAGCAGTGAAGATCACCGGGCATTCAACCGCCACGGTGAATCTTTCGACCGCGGCGAGACTTTTGCCGGTGTGGATTTTGAAACCGGGTTAAAGGCAGTTGAAGAAATGCGGGCTCTAGTTCCAAGCGGTGCCACTATGGCAGAAATGGCACTGCGCTGGATATTGATGTTCCCGGCCGTGACCTGTGCCATCCCCGGGGCGAAACGCGTATCACAGGTGGAAGATAACCTTAAGGCCGCCGATCTAGCGCCCTTAGACGAAGCGACCATGCGCGGGCTGCACGAGATTTACTATCAGCATATTCGCCCACTGGTGCATTACTACTGGTAATAATCAGCCGGGTTGAAGACCCAGGGGTTGACCGAAAGCGCCCCGCAACTGTGATAGATATCGACATAGCGGGAGGCAACGGTCATGTTATTGCGCATCGCTGTGGCCGCGATCAACGATTCAAGCACGCCCATTGGCTGGCTTTCGCCTTCCTTCCAGGAGGTGAGCGATCCCCACAGGGTGAGTGTTAAAGTATCCAGCGGCAGAATGTGATCTTTTAACCGCTCGACAAGATCGTTGAAGAACCATTTGAGCAGTTCATCTTTGCGTTTGGAATCCGGCAAACGCTCGATGCCGCGCTGCATTTCTCCGGCAGTGACCACGCTGATAAAGAGGGAATCGTGATTGACGCTGTCGACCCAGTGAATCACCTTGGGCTCGGGTTTTTTGCGCGCAAATTCAACCAGAATACAGGTATCCAAGATGTAGTTCATTCTTGTATCTGTATGTAGCGGTCGCTGTTGAAATCACGGGGAATTGTTAGACCGCTATCCGCTAAGGGCGAGGCGAGCATAAATTCAGAAAAAGAGAGGTCAGGGGAAATAGGGGCAAATCCTTCAGGTGATTCATTTTCATCAATTATAAATGGTGCTGATTTTTCATCCGGGTTGACGTTCACGCGGCTTCGGTGAAATTGCTCTTCATTTTTCATGGGCAATCTCCTTAGATTGAGTAATCAAATTATAAAGGATTTTGACGTGAAAGTATTAAGAAATTCAATTTGGCAAAGAATTGGCTCCCTGATCGGAGAAACCCGTTTGTTAACTATATTTCTTCGATCCCAGGTGGAAACTTGAGGAGGTAATTGCAGCCGTCTTTGTGCCACGTTCCAAGTCCGGTCATTGAAGCTAGCTCAAAGAGAGTGTTCTAATTTAGGTATTCCTCTATAATTAGTAAAAAATTCAACCGAATTACCAAATACTTGCGAGGGGAAAATGCCCTGGATGGACAACGTAAATAAAAACACACTGGATTGGCTGTTGGAGCTCTCTAACCCGGCAGCAGCCTATTTGACGCGGCGCGACCTGCTGGATGAACCTGCCAGTTCGCTGGAAGAGCTGCACAAAGCTGCAATTCTTAGCAACCCCATTGCGCTCATCCTCTCCAAAATGGACCCGCAGGGATTCTGGGTGAAACCCGGCCCCGGATACGGGCCGAAATATCATTCCACAGTCTGGTCTATGCTATCACTGGCGCAAATGGGGGTTTCGATCCAGGACGACGAGCGCATCCAGACTGCCTGCAGCTACATGCTCGAACATTCCCTTACCCCGGATGGTCATTTTACAACTTCAGCCGCGCCTTCTTCCACCTTTGACTGTCTGCAGGGGAACCTTTGCTGGGCGCTGACCGAACTGGGCTGCCGTGACGAACGGCTGGATGTGGCTTTCGAGTGGATGGCGCGCAGCGTCACCGGGGAGGGCGTTGCCTCAAACAAAGAGAAGAAAGCGGCGGTACGGTATTACGCGCATAAGTGTGCTGCAAACTTTGCCTGCGGTTCCAATTGCGGTTTGCCCTGTGCCTGGGGAGCCATCAAAGTGATGCGAGCCTTCGGTAACCTGCCCGAAGAGAAGCGTACTCCCTTGATCCGGCATGCGATTCAGATGGGCATCGATTTCTTGCTGTCGGTTGATCCGGCACAGGCCAATTACCCCGTGGGCGACGGGCAGAGGGTCAGCCAGAATTGGCAGAAGTTTGGCTTCCCGGTCTTTTATATCAGCGACGTGCTGCAAATTGTGGAAGCATTAGCTGGTGTAGGGGTTACCAAGGACCCGCGCATGGCGTATGCAGTTGAGTTGATCCGAGGTAAGCAAAATGAACAGGGACGCTGGAACCTGGAATACAACTATGGCAGCAAGGCGTATGGAAATTTTGGCACGATGAACAAACCCAATAAGTGGGTGACCCTGCGCGCTTTGAGAGTGTTAAAAAAGATCGGTTAGGTACTCTCGTAAAGATCGATCACTATTGTTTAATAAAAGTTCCCTTTTGCAATTCTTCGAAAGCGGTTTTTAATTCCTCTTCCGTATTCATCACGATGGGGCCATACCAGGCGACCGGTTCGTGGATGGGTTGCCCGCTGATGAGCAAAAAGCGCACCATATTTTCGAGCGTGGTCACTTTGATCTGATCTCCGGGGCCAAAGAGAATGAGCGATGTATTGCCGATCTGCGTTTTACGTTCGGTGTCGAAGTAACTGGTGCTTTCTACTTCATAGGTGAAGGGATCGGGATCATCGCAAAAAACGCCTGACCCTTCAAAAACGTAGGCAAGTGCCGTGTGTTCGGGCGGAATTTCGTGGATGAAAACACTGTGCGGCGGGAGGCTCACGTCCAGATATTCGGGTTGAATGGTCACGTTCTGGATGGGCCCGGTTTCACCCATGTATGTACCGCAGATGACCCTTACTTCGGTACCATCGGCTTTTTTCACCAGGGGAATTTCTGCATCGGTCACGCCCTGGTAGTGTGGGTCGATCATTTTCTCGTGGGCGGGCAGGTTGGCCCAGAGCTGAAAGCCGTACATCTTGCCATCCCGGTCGCCCTTGGGCATCTCTTGATGGAGAATGCCGCTGCCTGCGGTCATCCACTGCACGTCACCCGGGCCGATGACGCCGTGGTTGCCCAAGCTGTCGCCGTGAGCGACCTCTCCGCGCAGNNCCACGGAAATCATCCAAAAGTAAAAATGGATCGAATAGCTCCGTCTCGCCAAACCCGAACGCTCGTTTGAGATGGACACCGGCGCCTTCAAGGGTCGGTTTGGCTTTGATCACTTTATTGATCTTGCGGGTAATTGCCATATCTCCTCCAATTGATCACTCCCCTGATATACCTACGGTAGCACTTTCTTGCCTGGGGTTCAAGTGAGATAAAATAGGTAAGGAAAGTGGATATTTAAATTATAGCCATTTTCGAGAGGCCGTCCAATGAATCAGGGTTTATTCGGTCGTTTACTTAAAATAATTTTTTGGATCGTTCTCGTGTTGATTACCGCGGCCGTGCTTCTTTTTGGCGTCTATTTACTTCAGCTTAATCGCAGTAACGGCAAGATGATCGTGGACGACGAATTGCGGCGCTATTTGTTATACGTGCCAAAAAGTTATGACCCTGCCAAAGCCACACCGCTGGTGATCAGCATTCACGGTTACGCAGGTTCGCCCGTCAACCAACGCGACGTCAGCGGCTGGAACAGGCTGGCAGATGAAAATGGCTTTATCGTGGTCTACCCATCCGGTACCGGCTTTCCGCGCC
>PMIV01000085.1:8670-9072 GCA_003158355.1 Anaerolineaceae bacterium | reverse complement strand
TGGTCCACTTCGCGCGGGTCATCAGTCTGCTCGCGGGCATGTTGGATCAGATCCAGCACGGTCTCGCGCGGCAGGTCGAGTGAACGGTATTTGCGCGAAGCAAGCAGGCTGGTGAGAAGTGCCTCGCTTAGAGCGGGATCGGTGGAGTTGCGTAATGGTTTGCTCATTTTATTTGCGGATCAAAAAGGCCAGCTCGCCCGGGAATTCAAAACGGGAAATGTGCCAGGGTTTGCCGGCGACGAGTTGATTGAAATGGTCGGAGTAATTTTGTACCATGCCTTTAGAACGCCCTCCCAAGCTGTGAGCCGGGAAGGTGACCAAAATATTCTCGGTTTGCAGCCCTTCGAGCAGACGCAGACTGGCCTGTTTATCGATTTGTTCCAGGCAGGGCAGGGTCTTGAG
>PMIV01000085.1:0-8665 GCA_003158355.1 Anaerolineaceae bacterium | reverse complement strand
CGGCATCCAGGGCAGGTTGAGCGGATTCAGCCCGCAGGCCAGGTCAAGGACGGAATGGAGAGGTGCCAGATCGGCAAGGACTTCCTTGAAAAAGGTCTGGTGAATGGTCAGGCGTTCATGGGTGGAAGCATGCATCTGCATGCAGCGGCACAAGAAGTCCCGGACGGACGCATCATTGAGATCAGCAGGCAGGGAAGCCAATTCGCTCTGCCAGGTGGAATAGGGGATTGGCTTTTCCTGATAGGCAGAACCGACTTGATGCAATTTATTGCGTGTAGATTTGACGGTTTCTTTGAGCGAACCGCGTTTTTGCAGCTCGGCAGCGCCTAGAGTGCGGATCAACTGGAGATCGATGGCGGCATATTTCTCATTCTCGCGCACCAGGCGCACCAATTCATCTAATTGGGTTGAGTCTGCCGGCATTATTGTGCCCCCGCACGGATACGATCGCAAAGCTGCACCATAAAGCGCAAATTGTGCAAGGTAGCCAGGCGCATAAAGAGCGTATCGCCCATTTTAAACAGGTGATGCAGGTACCCTACTGAATAGTGCTGGCAGCAGGGGCAGTCACAATATTCTGAAATAGGCCCACCGTTATGGATATGTTCTTCATCATTGATATACAGATACTTCAACCAATCGCCGGTGAGCGGGGAGGAAGCAGGGGTGGTGAATGTGTACAGGCGGCCGTGGCGGGCATCACGGGTGGGCATGGCGCTGTCGAAAATGTCGTAGCCAAAATCGTAACAGGCCAGCACATTTTCGGGGTGGCCGATGCCGAGCGCGTGCATGGGGAACTCCGTGGGAATGATCTCGCGCGTGTATGCAATGATCTCAGAAAGGAGATGGTTTTCTTTATCCAGAGGCCAGCCGCCAAAACCGTAGCCGTCGAAGCCGATCGCGAGGAGGGCTTCGGCACAGCACAGGCGTAGGTCTTTATACCCTCCGCCCTGCACCACAGCATACAGGCGGGGACGGCTGCTTTCGCTGAGTTTCTTTTCCCCAACCAGGCGGGTAAATTCCTTCTTGCAGGCTTTGGCCCATTTGATGGTGCGGTCTACGGAGATTTTTTGTTCTGCATACCCTTCGTCTACGTGGGTACAATCGTCCAGGCAGATCACCACATCGCTGCCAAAGCCCATTTGCAATTGAACGGTCTTTTCGGGGGTCAATTGATATTTGCGGCTGCTGCCTTCGGGCTGAAAAGTGATGCCTTTTTCGTGCAGGGTGCCAAACTTGGGGTTTTGGCGGATAAGCGAATAGGCCTGAAAACCACCCGAATCGGTGACGATGGATTTTTTCCAGCCGCTCATTTTGTGCAGTCCGCCCAGAGATTGGACTGTGGAAGAGCCAGGTTTGAGCATCAGGTGAAAAGTGTTCATCACCAGCGCGTCAATGCCAATTGCTTCCAAATCCTGGGCGTCCACCGAGCGGACAACAGCAAAAGTGGCGTCGGGGAGATAGATGGGCGAGGGGACATTCCCCTGAGCTAGGGAGAGGATGCGCGGCGTCATTGGGGTTTGAACCTCATGGCGGACCAATCGTTATTCACTGAAAACATACCGATGCCTTTCCAGTTTTTTGATTCCGCATAAACGTAAAGGACATCGCGGTTAATATCCGTTTTGATGGTTCCGCTTTGTTTGGGGTAACAAACCCAAAAAATGGTGGCTGCATTAACATAGGGTTTGGTTTTTGGTAATTCAATCTCAAGTCGCGCAAAAGAGTAGATAAAAAGCTGTACGACGTCAGCAGGTTCAGTAATTGGTACTATTTTGGCGAAGTCTGGCAGCGGTCCCAAACTTTCCAGATAACCAGCCGGTGCATTCAATATAAGAAGACTGCGGCCGGGTTTGAGCAGTAACTTTTCAGCGATCGTTTTCTCAGACATTATTCTCCTGCAAGTATTAAGTACTTGTTTATTATAAAGGATGCCGCAGCGGTTCAACGGATTGGTTTCCTGTGGATGAATTTCTGGTAATTTGCTGAAGAATTGCTTAAAAGAGGAACCTGTTCGGAAATGAGGCTTAATTTTCGGTATAATCCTTACTAATTACTTTGAATTTGTTTAACAGTTGGGCAGGAATTTATTTTGTTTTTTCAAATTGAGAACTTAACCTATCAACACCCCGGGCACGCACCAGAAAGCTCACCCGCACTCAAGAGCATTAGCTTAAACATTAATGAAGGCGAATGGATAGCCCTGGTCGGAGCCAATGGATCGGGCAAGACGACCCTGGCTCGCCATTTGAACGGACTGCTGCAGCCTGAAAGCGGCAGCGTTTTGGTCGATGGGCTGGATACCCGGCAAACTGAGAATTTGCCCATGATCCGCTCCAAAGTGGGCATGGTATTTCAATCGCCTGAGGACCAGATTGTGGCTTCTCTGGTGAGCGAAGATACTGCCTTCGGACCGGAAAATTTGGCTGTTCATTCGGGGGAAGTGCAGACGCGCATTCAGGTGGCTCTGCGGCAGGTGGGAATGTGGGATCAGCGCGAGCGTCCGCCTCATCTCCTTTCGGCAGGGCAAACTCAACGGGTGGCACTGGCGGGAGTGCTGGCGATGCAGCCGAAGTGCATCATTTTTGACGAGACTACTGCCATGCTCGACCCGATCGGCAAACGCGATGTTCTGGCGCAGATGCAGCTCCTGCACGAGCGGGGTATGACGCTCATCATGATCACGCATTCCATGAATGAAGCGGCCCTTGCCGGCCGAGCGATATTGTTGGATAAGGGGAGTTTGGCCTTTGACGGCAGCACGGAGGCACTTTTCAACGATGAACCCTTGCTCAATCGCTGCCACCTTGAACAACCTTCCAGATACCAGATAAAAAAGATCTTGAAGAAATATTTCCCAGGCATAGAGATTTCTGACCGGGGGAATGAACCATTGAATTATGTAATTCCGGTTTGTCCTGAACAGATCAAAAAGGATCATGTAGAACCGATTTCACCAGTAGAAAACGATGATCCATTGATCGTGGTTGAAGAACTGAAACATACCTATCTTCGCGGCACACCAATGGCGCAGCCTTCTTTGGATGGGGTCAACCTCAAGACCAAAAAAGGCACAACGCATGGTTTGGTGGGCGCCACCGGTTCCGGGAAATCCACCTTGCTGCAGCATTTGAACGGACTCTATCAGCCACAGGCGGGTAAGGTGCGGGTGGGGCAGTTTGATACGACGGATGCGCAGGTAGACTTAAAGGGTCTGCGCCGCTTTGCCGGGTTAGTTTTTCAGAACCCGGAACTGTACTTTTTTGAGCAATATGTAGGGGATGAAATTGCCTATGGAGCTAAGCTTTATTTCGGACGTGAGGGTCTGCGTGAACGAGTGCGTATGGCCATGGAAACCGTGGGGCTGGACTTTGACCTGTTCAAAGACCGCCTGACCAATACGCTCAGCGGCGGCGAAAAAAGAAAAGTAGCCCTGGCTTCCGTGCTGGTGGTGAATCCCGAATTGTTGATCCTGGATGAACCCAGCGCTGGCCTGGATCCCCTCTCGCGGCAAGGATTGTTAACAACGCTAAGGAAGTTACAGACGCAAGGACACAGTATTGTACTTTCTTCGCATAATATGGAAGATATTGCGGCTCTGGCGCAAGAGATGACGATATTACAGCATGGAAAAAGCCAAGCGACCGATTCCGTAGGCGAGCTCTTTTGTGATCTTCCGCGCCTGGAAGCAGCCGGGTTAGCTGCACCCGCCGGGTCGAGCCTGACAATGGAACTACGCGCCAGAGGCTGGCCGATTCCACTGAATGTGGTTTCTCTAAAAGAAATCGATACCTGCCTTGATACATTATTGGAAGAAAAACCAGTATGAACCAGTTTGAGTTTCTTCCCCTAGTAGCGGTTGGCCAATACTTCCCGACCGGCTCCCTGCTGCACCGGCGCGATGCCCGTGCCCGCCTGCTCTTCTTTAGCGGGTTCATTCTGGCGCTGACGTTTTCTCCCTCCACACTGGGATTGATCGCAGGGCTGTTTCTGGCCATTTTGGGGATTGTACTTTCCAGGGTATCGCTGCGCTACGCCTTAAAGGGGTTACTGGCTCCGCTGCCTTTTCTGATTTTCATTGCTGTATTGCAAATTCTGTTTTTCTCTACCACGAAGAACACGGTCGTTTATTTTCAGTGGTGGATCGTTCACATCTCCCTAGCTGGATTATGGTCAGCGTTTATGCTGATGGTGCGTTTCGTGGCTTTGATATTGAGTTTAAGCTGGATGTCATTTTGCCTGTCGACATCTGAGGCGATTACCGGTTTGAGTGATCTGCTCAGTCCGCTTAATAAAATTGGCATTCACACCATGGATTTCGTAATGATCTTTCAGGTGGCGATGCGCTTTTTGCCGCTGCTGGCACAATCGGCTGAACGGATTGCCAAGGCACAGGCCTCACGCGGTTCAGAGTGGGGCACACGAAAAGGAAATTTGTTCAGCCAGGTAAAACAGATCATCCCGCTGATCGTGCCACTCTTCTTAATTAGTCTGCGGCGGGCCGAGACGATGGCGCTGGCGATGGACGCGCGGGCTTACGGGCTCAAGAATCAACGCACGAGTTTGTATGAATTGCACTTTGACTGGAAAGACGCTTTATTCCTTGCGATCGGAGCCTGTTTCATCGGCTTAATTTTATTTTTGTAGATGAATTAAATAAAAAAAGTCGGACTTCAAGTAAGTGAGAGGTCCGACTTTTTAATAAATTGGTTAAAGATCAGCTCCGCGTTTTTTTTCCACCTTTATTTGCAGTGTAATACTCACAACGATTACCGTGATCACGGCTGAGACGGCTGCTTCGGGGAGGCCATTTGTCAATGCGATTCCTCCCAGGATTGGCCAGGAATAAATGCCGTAGATGCCAAACATTCCTAAAACCAGGATGGTGTTGGTGAGGCTGCCGACGATTCCGGAAGTGATTAGGCCGACAACCGGTATTCTTTTCAGACTGGTCCAAATGAGCCAGGCCATTGGGCCAATGAATAAGCGCGGCAGAATGGAGATCAACGGATTGGTGAAAACGACGTCACCCGGCCCGGTGGGGGCTATGGCTGCCTCAAGTAAGCTGAAAAGCCCAAAGATCAAGCCAATGCCAGCGCCCACAATTGGCCCTTCCAGAATAGCGCCGATGATCACTGGAACGTGCATAATGGTGAGCGAAATCCCCGCAAACCAGGGGATGAATCCCCAATGAGTGAGTCCTAAAAGAATTGCTACAGCGCCCAGCGCTCCGGTGACGACAATTTTGCGGGTACGATCTTGTGCCATTACAATACCTCCAAAAGATCTCTGACAGTCTTCAAATACCATTGACTGGAGAACCAATTCTTGCCTTATATTTTAACATACACTGGTGGATGTTTTTTGAATGATTTTTGATAATTATGTCAGCTTGGACTGGGGTTTCTGGAGTGAAAATCTCACCTGGGTGCCTGTCCCTTCTTCACTTGTGATCAGAATTTCTCCACCCTGTGCCTCGATCAGGCTTTTCGCAATCGATAAACCCAACCCGCTGCCGCGATAATCTGGTGTAGAACGATCACTCACTTTATAAAAACGGTCGAAGATCTTATTCAAATGCTCAGCCGGAATGCCGGAACCATTATCACTGACCTCGATCCAGACTTTATTCTGTTTCGTTTCGGCTTTGATCTTTATCCAGCCTTGCGGATGATTGTTGCGGACAGCATTATCAATAAAGATTAGCAAAATTTGTTTAAGCCTGACCGGGTCGGCAAAGACAGTTGAAACCTGGGTCTCTTGTTCAATGGAAATTTGTTTTTCCTGTAAAACGCGTTCATTCTGTCGAACGATCTCTTCAAACAGTTCGGGTAAATTAATATTCTGAAGTTCCAACGGCAGTTTGTGGGCATCCAGGCGTGAAAGCAGCAATAAACTTTCGATNNCGCAATTCGTGGCTGGCATTGGCGACAAAGGTTTGCTGGCGCTCCCAGGCTAATTGAGTTGGTTTGATCGATCTTCCCGCCAACAGCCAGGACATCACGCCCAGGAAGAGAAGGCAGATAGCGGCGATGACAAGGATTCCGTTCACCAGTTGGTTAAGCATGGCTTGTTGATTTTTCAGTGAACGTCCAACCTGAATGATACCGATCTCATTGGTGATGGGAACCCGGTAGGTTAACAACCTCACCGGTGTACCATCACTGAGAGAAATTGTGCGAAAGTCATAATTATGAATAATNNGATTTCGAAGTACCCGTCTGGTTTTGATCAGAGGATTCATCGCCGGGATCAGGATTAACCAATAAATGCGAATCTTGTCCCCGACTGACGAGGTTAGCCTGGATTAGGGATTGGTATAGATCAACCGGCATGGGAAGATGAAAAGTGGCAAATTCGAGGCCCATTTTCAAACGCAGCGCTTCATCATTGTTGGCCCGGAAATAATAATTCACCATCAAGTAAGAACCCGCACTGATCCCCAATGCGAGGATAATACCCACAGCCAGGTAGAGGGCTACCAGTTGAATCCGCAGACGATTAAGCAATGGTTTCATTCAGTTTGTAACCGAATCCTCTCACTGTCTCGATGGGATTTTTTTTGGAATCCAGACTGATCTTTTGGCGAAGGTAAGAAATATAAACATCGACCATCTCAGGTTGAACATTGCTTTCATACGACCAAACATAATCAAGGATTTCCTGACGCGAAAGTACCTGGCCGGGATGGCGTAAAAAGAACTCCATCAGGTCCCATTCTTTTTTGGTCAGTTCAATGGCTCTTTCACCGCGGCGCAATATGTGTGCCTTCTGGTCCATAACCAGGTCACCCAAACGAATCTCCCAGGAATCGCTTCCGTTTGAAGTCATGCGCCGGCTCAAAGCGTGAATGCGGGCGATCAATTCGTCAAAGGCAAAAGGTTTGGTCAGGTAATCATCAGCGCCACTTTCCAGACCGGTGACCCGATCTTCCACTTGACCGCGCGCAGTAAGCATCAAGAGAGCACTGGGCAGCCGGGCGGCCCGTACTTTACGACAGATCGTAGGACCGTCGTTTCCAGGCAGCATCCAATCGATGATGGCCACATCGTATGTTCCACGCAACGCAAGTTCCAAACCAGTGTCCCCATCATTGGCTACATCGACGCTAAAACTTTCCTGTTCCAGAACACTGCGAACAAGAGCACTCAAACGCTTATCATCTTCAATTAAAAGTATGCGCATCGTTTTTCCCTTGATGAAAGATCGTAGTCAACTACATTATTATTGTAACTCTCGAATATTGGAAAAAGATTGGAAAACTGCTGGCACTTTCCAATCTAAATTCAAGACTAATTTGGTAAATTTAGGAGCATAGAAATATTATTATTCAGGGAAAGAAAATGAAAATAAAAGCAACCCTTCTTATTTCGGCATTTCTAACAGCGTCAATTTTGACTGTTGTTGGCGGAATTGCAACCATGACGAAAAACGAAAAAACAGAGCTGGCTAATGCATCCACGCAAACAAGTTTGGTGCAATCGACCCGTGATGCTGCTTATCAGAATCTGATCAACCAGGCGAATCAAACCATTGATCAGGCGAATTCGGAGATAACCAATTTACAAAGTCAACTGCAGCAGCAATCCTCTACTCCTACAGCCGCAGCGTATGCGATCCTGCCTGACCAGGCCTCCGCAATTGCCAGCAAGGCTTCGGGGCAAGTGGTGCAGGCAACACCAAAGTTGGTGAATTACAACGGGAAAGCTGCTTACGAAGTTGTATTTCAAAGTGGAAATGTCTATGTGGATGCAAACACTGGTCTGGTTCTATTTAACGGAGCTTTGGTGGCTCAAACTATCAGTGCAGAGCAAGCTTCCCAAATTGCCATTAACTATACCGGCAATTCTACGGTCGTCGGGGTAGCCACCGGACTTTATAACAATACGGCAGCCTATCAGGTGACATTTCAAAATGGCGAAGTCGTTTATTTGGACATGACAGGAACAGTTTTAGCGGTTCAGGTTCCCTCAAGTGTAAAGAGTAATTCAAGCTCTGAAAACCAAGATTAATGTAACAGGAAAACAACTATGAATCAAAATAGTACACCTCACAAGAAAAAAGAATTCATTTCCAAACCTTTGAAATTTATCGTTGCTGCTGCTTCAGTGGCAGGAACATTAGGATTATGGGGTATTTTCAGCCAGGCAGACATGAAAACTGCAACGGTGGCAGCTACGGATACTGCTTTGCCAACGGTGGCCACTCTGGTAAGCGTCAATACCAGTATAAGTTCGAGTTCTTCGTCGGCTGCTACTTCCAATTCTTCGTTGAGCTCTCTCCCGGTTGTTTCTCAACAGGTGCAGAGTACCGTAACCAGCGCACCGGTAGTTACGTATAACCAGCCGGCTCCAGTTACTTCGACACGGTCGAGCAGATAATGAATACCTATACTTTTCGTGCTATGGGTTCACAAATTCTCATCGCTATGGACACCGACTCGACAACCCTCAATGAAGCCGGGTTGGAAGCAGCAGGCTGGTTTGAAGAGTGGGAACAAAGTTTCAGCCGCTTTCGTTTGACATCAGAGCTGAACGAGTTGAATCAGCATACCGGCCAATCGTGGCAGGTCAGTTCCAGCTTCTGGAGAGTACTCAACCTGGCATTGGACGTAGAGAAAAAGACCGCTGGGTTGGTAACTCCCACGGTGTTAAATGCTCTTGAA
>PMIV01000072.1 GCA_003158355.1 Anaerolineaceae bacterium | reverse complement strand
CATGCGCGAATTGATCGAATCTGTAAACATGGATCTCTACCAACGCAATGCCAGACCCTCCAAAAAAACCAGCCAGGTGATCGTCAATTTGCAGGTAGCGGTATTAAAACGCGAGGTGCTTTACCTGGCCAATTGCGGCAGCGGACAAAGTGTTTTGATCGGCAGCCAAAATACCATACAAAGCCAGGATACTGAAAATGCCAACATAGGACTGGGCCTCAGTCAGTCGATCTCGATCCGATTTTCTCAAAGCATTGTCGCAGCCAATGATTATTTGTTGATGTCTTTCAGCCCGCCCTCGACCTGGTCAGCAGAAACATTCTCAGGCGGGCAGACCCTTGCGGTCGAAGCACTTTCGAGGCGCTTGTTTGGGGCTACCAACACTCCCGGCAGGGGGGTCTTAATCCGCTTTCAAGAGGGGACAGGCAAGATCAATTTACTGCGCTATTCCCAGGGGCAACACTCAGAACAGCCAAGCGAAAAACCAATTGAGCCGGTTTCTGTCGCTCTCATTGCAGAAAATAGTAAATTAAATAACGAAGTGCTTCCGGAACCACCAGCACCCAAACCTGCTGAACCGTTCATCGCTCCGTTTGTGAGGGCAGAACCCGCGCCGGTCGTAAAACCGGCTGCAGTTTCACCGGTGCGCGCACCGGTAAGACCGCCTGTGCAGCCTGAACCCGAGCCGGAACCCGTGAAAACTCCCTCGGTGCAAACGGAAGCGGTCAAGACCGCGGTGGGCAACGCGCTGCGCGGCGGTGCCAGGTTGAAAGGGCAGGCAGATGACCTGGCGAAAGACATCATGCAAAAAGTGATGCCGGGCGATCCCGATAAACCACTGCGTTTTTCACGCGGTTTTCTGATCTTCATTGCCATTGCAATTCCGGTGCTCATTGCGGCGATCGGGTTGACGGTATTCCTGCGGACTGCCAAGGCTCCTTCGCCGGAATATTTGGCCCTGGCGCAAAAATTTTACCAACAATCCAGTACTGACAATGCAGATGGCGCCACGGAACTCTCTGATCTGCAGCAATCCCTTTACTGGCTGGATTTCGCGGATAAATATGGTAAATCAACTGATTCAGTTGCCCTGCGCAACCAGGTGCAATCCAGCGTGGACTCGTTGGAAGGTACCATCCGCGTGGATATGACCCCCTCATTAAGTGATGTATTGCTGCCGGGCACGGAGATCACCCAGATGCTGGCAACCAGCACAGACCTGTATGCACTGGATAAAAACACGGGTAAGGTGCTGCGTTTTGCCCTCAGCGGTTCCTCGTACACTCAGGACAGCAAGTTCGACTGCGGGCCGAACCCTAAGAGCCCTCTCAATGCTATTGGCAATTTGGTGGATATGGTGGTTATTTCTCCGGATAACTCGTACAACGCTACGATCCTGGCGGTGGACGCGAACGGAACCCTGGATTATTGTGTTCCTGAAGATACCGGGTACATTGTTAAACTGCCCGCGCCGGACATGGGCTGGGGAGCCATCAGTTCCATTTCTCTTTACCAGAATGATCTCTATGTGCTGGATATTAAGGGCAACGCGGTTTACCGTTTTCAGGGATCGGGTGTTGATTTTGCCGATAAACCGACGCTTTTCTTTGATGAGCAAATTCCGCCGCTTTCCGATGCACTGGATATAGAAGTGATCGGTTATGAATTGGAAATCCTGCGCGGTAACGGCCAAATGATCTACTGTACCTACAGCCCGATCAAGGATATGAAATCCACGGAATGCCAAACCCCGGCGCAATTTTTGGATACGCGGGCCGGGCAGAACACCCAGGTCGATTCCTTCCCGGAAGCTCAATTTGTGCAAATGCACATGACGGAGTCCCCCGATTCTTCTATCTATCTGCTGGATTCCGGCAAAGACCTGGTCTACCATTTCAGTTATGCCAGAAGCCTGCAGCGGGTGCTGCATCCCCGCTTGCTCGATGGGACGGATAGTTCGTCTCTGATCCCCACCGCCTTTGCGGTATCCCCCAGCCGGGTATTGTTCATGGCTTACAGCAACCAAATTTATTACGGACAAATTCCTTAAGCCCAGTTTTAAAGAAATGAAGGTCAATAATGGTGCATTCTCTTTTTGATGCAATCACTCAACCTACTCTGCTTCTGGATTGTGAGACCGCGTGACAGAATATTCAGCATATGGCGCAAATAGCTGTTGCTGCCGGGGTCAGTTTTCGACCGCATTTTAAAACTCACCCATCCGCACAGATTGGTGAATGGTTCCGTGAGCAGGGGGTAAAGGCGATCACCGTCTCTTCGGTGGAAATGGCTGAGTATTTTGCCGCTGCCGGTTGGGAAGATATTCTTATCGCTTTTACGTTGAATATACGACAATTGGAACGTATTCGGGCGCTGGCGCAGCAGATTCATCTGGAAGTATTGGTGGAAGATTCCAACGCTGTGCAAGCACCGCAGGCCATTGCCCCTACCCGGGTGGATGTATGGATCAAAGTTGATGCAGGAGCGCACCGCACCGGTCTGGACTGGCATGAGCCTGACAGGATACGGGCTTTGGCAGCCGAGATCCAGAACGGTGGCCTTTTATGTGTGATCCCGGCTCATTCGTGTTTGACCGTGCAGGCATTAAGGAATTACCTCACCCTGGAGGGCGAGGTAATTCGTACCATGAATAGTTAGGATTCCTCTCAGGAAAGGATGAGCAGAGGAATGGGGGAAAAAGTGATAATGAATACGATCAAAGCAATGATGCCCAGCCAGCGGCGTTTGCCGTCTAATTCCGTGATCTGATCCAGCGGTTCAGCGTAAGAACGGCCTACGAAAAAGACCAAAGCGGCCCACAACCACCAGCCTGACCAGCCAAACCCAAGCGCAACCAGAATGACCAGAATTATCGGGAGCAGTTTGCGGGAATTCTTTGTTCCAAAGAGCAGATGAAAGACATGGCCTCCATCCAACTGCCCGGCCGGGATGAGGTTGAGTGAAGTCACCAGCAAGCCGACCCAGCCCGCCCATGCTACCGGAGAAATGGTTACATCCAGACTGCCCAATGGAGAAGGTGTTCCGGTAAAGAAGTATTGCAGCCAATGTAACACCAGCGCGCTGCCGCTCAACCCAACCGGCTGGGGGAGCAAGAGCCCAAAATGTAAATATTTCAGCAAAAGATAGATCAGCGAATTCCCTTCCATTTGCAGTGCATGACCGGCAGGGATCGCCAGGGGTATTTTTTCCAGGGTGGACATGGAAAGGCCGATCCAGAGCACGATCAGCGAGGTGACAAAACCGGCCAACGGTCCGGCAGCGCCAATATCCATTAACACCCGTTTGTTCTTGGGCTGCGTCTGCATGCTGATAAAAGCGCCCATTGTCCCCAGTGGGGTAAGGGGTAACGGGATGAAGAATGGCAGGGTGACTTTCACTCCGTGAGCGCGGCCGGCAAAATAATGTCCGAGTTCATGGATGCCCAGAATGGCAATTAAGCTGACCGCAAACGGCCAACCGTTTTTAAGCAGGGTGAGGGTCATTTGCCAGGGGTCGGAGGTAAAAACTGTGATCGGGTTGTAGATGCCGCCGGAGATCACCACGCTGATGATGGTGAGTACAAACATCAATAAATTAATCCATTTGCGTGTAGGTTTAGGAGCGGGCAATTCCGGGACGAGTAAGATGAGCTGTGTCTGTTCTTCTTTGCGAAAGAGCGGCGTGAAGTGATACGGCTTGAGCGAATCAGTCAACTGGTCGTAGGCTTGAATTGAGTCTTCCAGCAGCAGGTGACCGCGGTAACGCCGCAAATAGCCTTGCTGCATTATACCGGCGGTGATGTCATCAACGCGAAATACCCGCCTGACTTGCGCGTCAATAAAGTCATATTGGTCAATTGGTTCCATTTTTTAACTCCTGTTTCTCAGACAACAATACAGGGCTTGAATTAGATTTTGCTTCTTTGTGAGTATAACGAGGATTTATTTGATTGCGATTAGAGAGGAGCGGTCCGAGAAGACCCAGGGGAGAAGCGCGTAGAACCAGGGCGCTGTGAAGATCATGAACACTCCGAAGGCGGCTCCCAGAACGATCCCGGCGATAATATCCGAAAGGTAATGAACTCCCATCCAGACGCGCGCCAGGCTGACCAGCAGCATCCAGATCAAGAGGATAATTCCAAGCCAGTGAAATCCAAGCCCCAGGGCAAGCACAGCCAACATGGCAGTCCGTGCAGCATGGCCCGACGGAAAAGAGTGAGGGTCGGTATTGCGGTAAATGGCTCCCCAATCCCCGGCGGGACGCTGGCGGCGGATCGTGAATTTGATGGCCAATACCAACAGGGCCAGCACTACCACCGCACCTGCCATGAGAGCGATCATCTGATGCAGGCTGGAGCGGGTACATAACCAGGCAATAAAGAGAGCGATCTCAATGAACCAGGAATCGCCCGAATGGGCAAAAAAGGCAGCAAATGGTTTGAAACGATTCGTTTCCGGGTTTTTCAGACGAATAGCTTCTGAAAGCCTGGCATCTAAAGACAGGAGATTATTTAATGACATGAAGCCAATTTTACCTTATCCAGGTGAGATTAAAGAATTGAAATTCAAAAAAGCGGTTTTAAATCATCTCTTAACATAATTGAAAGCGGAGATTAATTGACTTTGACCCTGGATAACGTATAATGAAAAAGGTTCTTGCAGAATCCAGCCCTAAAATAATTGACATCCGAGAAATAATATGACGAAGCGAATCAACTGTAAATTGTTCTCATTGGTTTTGATCATTGCTTTGTTTTCGACCGGTTGCAGTGCTCAAAGCGGGTTAAACACTGATATTTCAAGTTTCACACCCATGAAGGTCAGCGCGGATAATTGCAATTATGGAGGTGAAATTAAATCAGTGGAGGCATTAAGCGAATTTTCGGTGAAGTTCACCCTGTGCACTCCAGATGTCGCGTTCCCTTCAAAAATTGCTTCGCCCATTTTTGCAATTCAAGATAAAGACTATCTGGATAAATATCACGGGGATTTGTCGCAATCGCTTCAGAAAGTGAATGGAACCGGACCTTATACGCTTGAATCCTATAACCCTAACGGCGATTTGAAACTGGTTACTTCACCTACTTACTGGGGGATTCCGCCAGTTTCACAATCACTCACTTTCAGATTTATGAGCACTGCGAATAAAACTCCAACTATACAAGAAATGAGCGGCGTTGACGCGGTGGTGGGTCTTAATTATTACCATTCCATCGATGCCAACCTTAGAGGATTTGGCAATAACCTGGCCCATACTCCCCTGGGATTGGTCTATCTGGGTTTTAATAATCACTTCAAACCTTTTGATAATCTGACGGTGCGGCAGGCATTTGCGAAGGTGATCGATCGTGCAACTTTAGCAAAATCAACTTTGCCAGAAGGAACTGTGGTCGCCAATCAGATGATTCCCCTTTCTATTACACCAGGACGAAGCGCAACGCTCACCTGGTATGATCTAAACCAAAACGATGCTATTCAAGCACTTAAAAATAGCGGGTTCGATTTCAATCAGGAGTTGACCCTGGCCTATCTGGACGGCAGAACAGAGGATATCGAAAACTCCAGGGCAATGGCTGAGGAGATCCAGAAAGAATTGGCAGCTATTCAGGTGAAGATTACGCTAAAACCGATGGCTCAACCCGAATTTGATAAGGCTATGATCGATGGTTCAGAAATGATGTTTATCAATCATTTCAGAGTGTTATATCCAGATGGGGATGCCTTTTATGAATTACCTTTTGTACGGCTATCCAGCCAGTTTGGTGAGAAATACCCCACTATTATTAATTACCTTTCTGAAGCACAAATCGAGACGAACTTGGTAGCCAGACAGCAAAAGTTTGATGACTTGAATAATGAGTTTAAATCGCTGGTTCCTTTGATCCCGATTGGGAATGTTCCTGAGGAAAGCTTGTTCCGTGGGTCCGTCTCCAATATTACTGTCAATGGCTATTTTGAAAACCTTGGAGATGCGACAACGGCATCAAATTCGCTAATAATCCTTATTCCAGACAGACCTAATAGTTTATGGCCGATAGATGAAGATGATTACAGTACTTTTCGGATCACTCGATTGTTATATGATACTTTGACCAGTTATGATTTTAAAAGCACTGGACTGCAGTCTAATCTCGCAGACAGTTGGACGACTAACACCAATGCCAGCGAATGGACCTTTGCACTGCGTTACGGTGTGAAGTTTACGAACGGGGCGACCCTGGACGCGAATGATGTTGTCGCTTCTTTTTCTGCCATATGGAATGCCGCGGACGAAAATCATAAGGGTGACAGCGGGAAATTTACGATCTTCAAAGAACTCTTTGGTTCTTTGCTTAACGCTCAATAAAAGAAAAGCGCCCAGTTTCATTCTTTGAACCGGGCGCTTTTTCAATCAATTTTTCAAATTCCAGCGTTCTATCGCAGAGTCAACAATCTTGCGAATGATATCTTTATAGGAATAGCCGGCAGCACGGGCTGCATAAACGAGTGAAGCCTGTTCGGGATCCGGGTGCATGAGGGGGATCGGGTTCACTTCAAGAATATAGGGGTTCCCGGCAGAGTCCATCCGCATATCCATCCGGCAAACATCCTCAAGCTCAAGGGCCTGTTTGGCTTTTAGTGCCAACGCCTGGAATTCCTCGGTTTTTTCGACTGGAAGATGGGCGGGGCAGACGCGATAAACTTCGCTTTCCAAGTCTTCTTTTTGTTCATTCGAGTAAAAACCGGTCGGGGAAATGATCTCCACAATTGGCAGGACTTCATTGCCCAAAATAGAGATGGTGAATTCGCGGCCTTCAATGTATTCCTCAACGAGGATATAAGCATGCACGTTTTCCCAGACCCACTGAACCTGTTTTTCGAGCTCTTCGCGGTTGCGAACCAATGCGTTCTCGTTGATGCCGATTGAAGAACCTTCATAGGCAGGTTTAACAAATAGCGGATAGATCAATTTGATCTCTTTTAATTCTGTGGGATCACGTAGAACAACGAAATTCGCGGTGGGTAACCCGAAACAGCGAAAAATACGTTTGGCAATATGTTTGTTATGAGACAGTGACATTCCCAGAACACCCCCGCAAGTATAGGGAATGCGCAAAGAATCCAGTATTGCTGGCATTTGGGCTTCACGTGAGGCCCCATAATGGCCTTCTCCAGAATTAAAACAGAGGTCGGGATTGTATTTTTCGATGTTTTCTACAGATTCTAACCCTGCAGGAAAGTATTTTGCTTGATGACCGATGGATTGCAGGGAATCCAGGATCATATCGACAGTTACTTTATCGTCCAGGTCGTCCCATCGCCCAGGAGGATCATCGGGAGAAATGGGTGCATCTTCTTTTAAATTCGCCAATACTGCAACTTTCATGATAAATGTCTGCTCCTGTTTGTTTTAATAAAACAAGTTGATTATAATAACAATTTGATATTCTACAAGAATCCAAAAATAAGCAATTATTAACATTCGTTTCCATGAGGAAAAAATAGTTTAATATTTAGTGACTATTATTGTTTCGAAGATACCATCATAAAGTTCATGACTTGAATGTTCTATTGAAAGCAGAACAGTGGGTTTATCCAGAAATCCTTTTCAGGAGGAAGTACATGGTTTATGTCTTGGTCGCCGCGGGTATATTGGTTTGCGCAATACTCGCAATTGGGTCGAAAAGATTGTTGGTTTCGGCGATTTGGTTGGCTGCAACCAGTGCTCTGGTAGCTTTAATGTTTTATTTACTTGGAGCGGTTCAGGTTGCTGTCATTGAGCTAAGCGTAGGCGCTGGACTGGTAACAGTTCTTTTTGTCTTCGCAATTAATATCTCTGGCGAAGAGGCAATGACCCTCAAACCAGTGATGCCAAAACCATTAGCATGGGGGTCAATCCTCATTGCTGTTGGTTTGACGATCTACCTGGCCATTCAGAGCGGTGGGCTTGGTTTGGTTTTGAAGGCCTCAACAGAAACGCCTGAAATATTATGGTCAGACCGCTATTTAGATGTTTTGCTGCAAATTGCTCTGATATTCTCTGGGGTACTGGGTGTGCTTGGGCTTCTTTCTGAAGGTAAGCCATCTGCGCAGAAGGAGGATCAGGCATGAGCAATTTTCCGGTTGCATTTATCGTAATTCTTTCCATAATCAGTTTAGCCGGTATCGGATTTTATTGTTTATTGGCCACGCGAAATATGATCAAGGTGATCATTGGTTTACAACTGATGGTCAAGGGCGTTGCCATGGCATTTATTTTAGGCGGTAACCTTACCGGGCAGGTTAACCTGGCGCAAACAATGGCTCTGACCGTGATTGTGGCTGACACGATCGTGGCGGTAATGGGGCTGGCACTGGCAGTGCAGGTACGCCATCGTTTGGGTACACTCGATATCAAAGCACTATCCACATTAAAGAGGTAATCCATGAACCTGATATTAATTCTCCTCGTCATTGGTTTACCCTGGTTGGGTGCTTTTATTGTGCTTCTGGCCGGTGATAAACATGAAAAACTACAGCATGTATTGGCTGTGGCTTTTTCTCTGGCCGCAGGGGCCGCCGCAATAATGCTGCTGCCGAATGTATCTAAAGCTGTAGTGATCTCATTGCCTGCGGGCACTGTGTTTGGCAATTTCACATTTGTCGCAGATGGGCTGAGCGTTTTCTTGACCATTATTGCGACTGTGATCGGTTCACTGGCTGTGATCTTTTCAACCAGTTACATGCATGGCGAAGCTCAGATCGGCCGCTATTACGCTTTTGTGCTTTACTTTATCGGTGCCATGGCCGGCCTGGTACTGACCAGCAATATGCTGCTGATGTTCCTCTTTTGGGAGATCACCGCGCTGTGTTCCTATGCTTTGATCTCATTCAATAACGACGACCCCAAGGCAGTCCGCGGCGGCATCAAAGCCCTCATTATTACTTCTGTGGGTGGTGTTGGTTTGCTCCTCGGTGCCTTGTTGATCTTTGTTTATACTGGCAGCTTGAGCTACAGCGCAATCCTTGGCGGAAATGCCTCCCTGCCGGCAAATATACTGGCAGTTCTGGCATTTGGTTTCCTAATCGCCGCAGCGGCAAAATCTGCTCAGTTCCCTTTCCAGACCTGGCTGCCGGATGCCATGGAAGCTCCCTCACCGATCAGCGCACTGATCCATGCGGCGACGATGGTCAATGCAGGGGTTTACCTGCTGGCTCGCTTTTACCCGGTTTTTAAGGATGTACCTTATTGGCGTGAAGCGGTGATGGTAGTGGGTGTTCTCTCCGCTTTGATGGCGGCCATTATGGCTTTGGTCTCCACCGATCTCAAACGGGTGCTGGCTTACTCAACGGTGAGCCAACTTGGATACATGGTATACGCCATCGGCGCAGGCAGTGTCTTTGCCAGCCAGTTCCATTTGTTCAGCCATTCCATCTTCAAAGCGCTGCTCTTCCTGGCGGCTGGTGCGGTTATCCATTCTGTTGGAACGCGCGATATGACCAAAATGGGCGGTGTGGGTAAAAAGTTACCCTATGTCAAATGGGTATTCATCGTCGGTGCCCTGGCACTGGCAGGGATCCCCGTTTTCAACGGTTTCTGGAGTAAGGAAATGATCCTGGAAGCCGGATTGAAGGGCGGGTCGATCGTCTATTATTCGGTGATGGTGTTTGTTGCCGGTTTAACGGCTCTTTATACCATCCGGGCTGTGTGGATGGTTTTCTACGGCGAACCGCGCAGTGATTATCACGCGCACAAAGTGGGTCTGGCAATGAAAATTGCATTGGCTCCGCTGGCACTGGCAGCCGTCGTTTCCTGGCTGGCAGTGGGTCGTTTCTCTCTGCTTTTTGGGGCGAACAGCCTGCCATTCCATAATATTCAACCTTTTGGTCTAAAAGAAATGTTTCACGAAGTGATCGCTTTGTCGACCCTGATTCCACTGGCGGTGATCACTCTGGGCATTTTATGCTGGGTGTTCCGCTCTAAATTGGGCGGACTGGTCAAAGCCTTTAACTGGATGCGTTGGCTTGCCGAACACAGCTTTGGTTTTGAAGGGATCAACACAGGAATAGTCAAAGCCACTGAGGCCTCGGCAGAAAGCTTACGGACAACACAGACGGGTATTTTCTCGTGGAATTTACTGGCTGTGCTCGGAACGATCATCATATTCTTTGTACTTTTTGCCATTGGAGCCTGACATGAATAGTGTATTGATAACTCTCGGGCTAATTGCATTACCCCTGGTGGCAGCGCCAATCATTTATCTTTTTGGCCGGACAAGTGTAAGAAAACAGCGCTTGTTGGGAATGACCCTGGCAAAGCTATTGACTTTGCTGGTCCTGGTTCTAGAAGGACTGCTGATCTACCTAGGTGTTCAGGTGTGGGTGGCAGGTGGGTCGGTCGCCACGAACATTGGTACTATCCAGGTTGGTTTGGACGGTATCGGCTTGATCGTGGGTACGATCGCTGTTGGGCTGGGTTTCTGCGTTGTGATCTTCTCCATCCCGTACATGGAAAATGAGAACGGTGAAGAAAAATACTACGCACTGCTGCTGACCTTGATCGGTTCGATCGTGGGCCTGGCCTGCTCGATGGATCTTTTCAACCTGTGGGTCTGGTTCGAACTTATGGCCATCAGTTCTTACTTCCTGGTTGCCTTTTACAATGAACAACCGGCTTCTTTGGAATCTGGGTTCAAGTATCTTACCCAATCCGCGGTTGGTTCCGCATTGGTCCTCTTTGGCATCGCCATCTTGTTTTCTACAACCGGATCGGTGGCCATGTGGAGTGTGTGGAGCAATGCTACAAGCGGAACTCCAATCGTTTACGCCGCAGCGGCTTTGATCATTGTCGGTTTTGGCATTAAAGCTGCCCTGGTTCCACTGCATACCTGGCTGCCGGATGCCCATTCTCAGGCTCCCAGCGGTATCAGCGCCATGCTCTCAGGCATTGTGATCGAGGCAGGCCTGGTAGCAATGCTGCGCACCTTGAGTGTGTTGGCTCAGACGCATTTCCCATCGGGGATCATTCTGCTGGTCTTTGGCTGTGTCAATATCCTGGCCGGCAACCTGCTGGCCTTACGACAGGTAGAAGTCAAACGCATGTTAGCCTATTCCAGTATTGCCCAGGTGGGATATATGCTGGTGGGCTTTGGAGTAGCCATCCTCTCCAGCAGTTACGTGGCCGCGGCAGGTGGTTTCTTCCACATGCTGACCCATGCCATGATGAAGGGTCTGGCCTTTTTGGCGGCCGGCGCATTCTTATATGTGCTGCATATCGGCAAGGGCGAGCATACTGCTTTGGTATTGGACGATTTGAACGGAGCTGCCAAAAAGTACCCGGTGGTTGCCTTCTTGCTCAGTCTGGCGCTTTTAGGCCTGGGCGGGCTGCCCCCACTGGCAGGTTTTATGTCCAAATGGCAGATCCTGGTTGCAACGGCGGGGGTGAACAGCACCCTGATGATCTGTATTGTTATTTTTGTTGCCTTGAACAGTGTGCTTTCGCTGGCATATTATGTTCCAGTGATCAACCGTTTATATCGATTAAACATCTCAGAGACCGCGGCGGCTGGAAGATCTATCAGTTGGATTATGGTCTTACCGATGGTGATTCTGGCTGTTGGTATTGTGGTGATCGGCGTTTGGCCTTCACTGGCAAACTTCCTTACCTTTAATGCCGCCGCCAGCTTGATGTATCCATTTGGTGTATAGGAGAGCTGACACATGAATATCATCTTAACCCCTCCTCTGGCTTTTCTCATTTACATACCACTGGTCTTTGCCATCTTTTTTGCGGGACGCGGTCTGGCAGGCAAAGGGCATCCCTCTGCCGAAAAATCAAGCCTTTACAGCAGCGGTGAAGAAGCGCCTACTACTCTGGCAGCTCCTGGCTATCGACCGTTCTTTCTGGTGGCATTCTTCTTTGCGATCCTGCATTTGGGGATGCTGGTTTTAGGTACTGGCAGTTTGAATGTTATGATGGTGCCGTACCTGATCGGGTTGATCCTGGCCCTGATTGCTTTGATCTTGGGCTAGATTATTGGTAATAAGGAGAAGCGCAATGGCAGATCCAATTCAAGGTGTGATCGAAAATATAAAAACCTGGGCGCGGGTTAACTCCCCCTGGGCGATTCATTTCAACAGCGGATCTTGTAATGGTTGTGATATCGAGATCCTGGCAACGTTGACCCCCAGATATGATATTGAACGGTTTGGGATCAAATTACAGGGCAGCCCCCGCCATGCAGATGTGTTGATCTGCACAGGCCCGGTCAGTTTGCAGGCGCGTGATCGTTTGTTGCGGACCTATGAACAAATGCCCGAACCGAAATTTGTGATCGCCGTCGGCTCCTGTGCCATCAGCGGCGGTGTTTTTCAGGGCTGTTACAATGTAGTCGGCGACATCAGTGAAGTCATTCCTGTGAATGTATATGTACCTGGATGTCCGCCCCGCCCTGAAGCCATCATCTTTGGCGTGGTGCAGCTCTTGAAGAGTCTGCAAGGATAAAGGGAGAGAAAAAATGGTTATCAAGAAGAAGTTGCAAACCCCCGAAGAGATGCTTCAAGCTGGCAAAGAGCTTTTACAGCCGTGGACTCTTTCGGAGAACACCCCCGAATCTGATCGTCTGGATGTCGTGATCAGAGCCGCTGATATCAAAGCCTGCGTCAAAGCTTTGATCGAGGCTAAGTGGGGTTACCTCTCGGCGATCACGGCTTTGGATTGCCCGGAATATGCAGTGGTGGAAGGCTCCAGCCAAAAAGTGGTCGTAGCCGATAAAGGCAGTGTTGAAGTGCTTTACCATTTCTGCAGCGGTGCGGCAATTGTCACTTTGCGGGTGATGCTGCCATACGCGGCCGCCACAATGGATAGTATCTGTGAGATCATCCCTTCCGCGACTTTATACGAGCGTGAAGCGATGGAATTGTTAGGCGTTGAATTTATTGGTACTCCCAGTATGGAACGCTTGCTACTGCCGGACGATTGGCCCGCCAACGTGTATCCACTGAGAAAAGCTTTTACCGGTCTTGAGAAAACAAATAAGGTTGAGGAGAAGTGAGTAAGATGGAAACCAAACACGTACCGGAAAAATTCATTGTTTCCATTGGCCCACAGCACCCCGCATTAAAGGAACCCGGCCATTTTGAGTTCACCGTTGACGGTGAAGTGGTTACAGATGCCACGGCGCGTCTGGGTTTTGTTCACCGGGGGATGGAAAAAGGCTGCGAAGAGCGCAACTATACTCAGGATCTGTATTTGATGGAGCGCGTCTGCGGTATTTGCTCCCATGTGCACGCGTTGGCTTTTGCCCTGGGTGTTGAGAAGTTAGCCGGCGTGCAGGCTCCTCCGCGGGCACAGGCCATTCGCTCGTTGGTCGCCGAACTGGAACGTATCCACAGCCATCTGCTCTGGCTGGGCGTGGCAGCCCATGAAGGCGGATTCGATACCCTCTTCATGTTCTCCTGGCGCGACCGTGAAACCGTGATGGATCTATTGGAACTTATCAGCGGCAACCGGGTCAATTATTCAGCCAATGT
>PMIV01000155.1:34350-36420 GCA_003158355.1 Anaerolineaceae bacterium | reverse complement strand
TCAAGTGTTTTTGGATTTTGGATTTTTGCACTAAAACCCCGACTTTATTGTCTTTAAAAACATTTGTAGCCCTATAACCCCATGTTATTTCAAAACTCTCAAAGGTTTTTATGTGCATATATAACAATATTTGAATTTGTTTTATAAATGTCATCACACAAATGATCAACTTGATCGATTATTGTTTTTTCCTCTTTAGTAGGATTATCATGCATTTTAGTAAGCCGATATCTTTTTCCGTCGTTTATTGGAATTTCATTATCTAATAATATGCCAGTCAACTTATTGAAGCTTTTTAGAAGATCTTTTCTTTTTCTATCTAAATTTTTATTAATAAAGATAAAATCTGGTTTTTGGTTTTCCATCTCAAAAGCTAATAACGAATTTAATGAAGAATCTTCATAGTATGAACTGAAGCGATGATTTTTGATGAAATCCATAAAATTAACTGGTAATAATTCATAATATCTTTCTAAAGTTTTTTTATCCTTATTTGATTGAATTTTTTTCCGCTCTGCAAATCCTCCACCTAACCAACCTAATATTCCAACAATTATTGATATTCCCCATTGTATCCAATCTTTCATAATATCCTCCCTTTCCTGTTAGCCTCACATAAAGTGTTACTTTTTACAATTACCAAAATTTAACATCAATATTTTCGCCATCATTTTCATCCAGTTTGAGTGAAATTGTGGCAAATTCTTCTTAAATGTAGCACTATTTTTGTCATTCCGCTTAATATTTGCTAACAATTTCTCAAATCTGAATGATCTGAAACTTTTTCATCTTCCTGAGTAAATTGTAAAAATCGTCTAGTATATTACAGAAGAAAAGTCATACAAGACATTTTTCAAACACATCTAGATACGGATATTTTGCCAAGGGCTTCATAACCGTGTTAGTAGATTCGCAACCCGGCGTTCAAGATATTGGCCACCAGGCCGGGACCTTCATAGATCAAGCCGGTATAGAGCTGCACCAAAACTGCTCCGGAATCCAGTTTGATCTGGGCATCCGCCTGGTTGATCACGCCTCCGCTAGCCACAATGGGCAAAGCAGCACCCATGCGCTGATAGACCTTTTTCACCATGGCAGTATTGAGATCATTCAATGGCCGGCCGCTCAACCCGCCTTCCTGATCGGCTTTGCTGGACTTCAACCCCTCCCGTTTGAGTGTAGTATTGCCAATGATGACGCCGTCCATGCCGGTGGCTTGAATGACCTCCAGGGCATTGTCCAATTCGGGGTCGCTCAGGTCGGGAGCCAATTTGACCAGCACCGGCACATTTTTGTGCAGCTTCAGCGCCTCTTCTGCCCGGGCCGCAGCGATGGGTTTGAGCAGCCCTTCGAGTGCTGCGCGCACCTGCAAAGTACGCAGCCCCGGAGTGTTGGGAGAGCTGATATTGACCGCCAGGTAATCTCCCTGTGCGGCAAATTTGTGCACCAGGGCCACATAATCTTCCGCAGCAGTTTCGAGCGGAGTGACTTTGTTCTTGCCAATGTTGATTCCCAGCACCAACCCACGCGGCCTTTTGTGATCCAACTCACGAGACATGAACTCGCTGCCCTTGCCCGGGAAACCCATGCGATTGATGACCGCCTCGTCTTCTACCAGACGAAAGACGCGCGGTTTGGGGTTGCCCGGCTGGGGACGGGGGGTAACGGTGCCCACTTCGATATGTCCAAAACCCAGGCAGCTTAATCCGCGCCAGGCAGTACCCTCTTTATCATAGCCGGCGGCCATCCCCAATGGATTGGCAAAGGTCAGGCCAAACGCCTTCACTTCGGGACCGCTTTTGTGAACAGGGTACAGGGTGCGAATCACCAACCTCCCCAGGCCCATGCTACCGCCAAGCGTCAGCATGAAAATAGTGGCGTGATGCGCCTGTTCCGGAGAACTCAAAAAAATCAATGGACGGATCGTTTTATACATTCTCTTTTTCCTGATATAAAATTCCACTCCCGGTTTCGGGAGTGGAGTAGAGGAGCGTTATTGCTTGTTTAAGAATTTTCGCACGGCTGAGATTTGCTCAGCCGGGATTCGTTCGGTGCTTTCCCAGTAATCCA